>NZ_JBFRCU010000135.1:0-12647 GCF_052113205.1 Inquilinus sp. YAF38
CTCCTCTTCCCGACCCTCGCCGAACTCGGCGATCTCCACGCAGCTCTTGGCCCCGCACAACGTCGCCGCCAGCGCCACGAACAACAGCTCCGCCAGATCGTGCCGGGCGTTCGGGTCGCGCGGATCGCGAACCTCGCGCAGGATTGTGATCAGCGACGACATCGGGCCTCCTCCGCAAGAGAAAGCCTCTACAGAATCGATCTCTCTTCCTCCCGCAACCCCCTCCTTCATTCAAATGCGATTCCCCTGCCCCTTGCGGGAGGGGGGTAGGGGGAGGGGTCTGCGCGCGTCTGCGCGCGAAGAGTCCAAGTCCCCATCGGCTTCGGAGCCGGCCCACCCCGACGCTCCGGCGGCTCGGGCTGAGACAACCCCCTCCCCCTACCCCCCWCCCGCAGGGGGAGGGGGGACTCAAAAAGAAGCGGCGGCGCTTCGCCGGCGCGCCTGGGAGGCCGCGGCGGCCGTGGTCGATCCGGAGCTGCCGGTGCTGACCATCGCCGATCTCGGCGTGCTGCGCGACGTGACGGTGCGCGACGGGCAAGTCGAGGTGGCAATCACACCGACCTATTCCGGCTGCCCGGCGATGAACGTCATCGCGCTGGAGATCGGCCTGGCGCTGGATCGGGCGGGCATCGGCGGCGCGCAGGTGCGCACCGTGCTGTCGCCGGCCTGGACCACCGCCTGGCTGACGCCGGAAGGCCGCTGCAAGCTGGCCGCCTATGGCGTCGCCCCGCCGCAGGACGGCGCCGGCCGCCGCGCCCTGTTCGGCGCCGAGACCGTTCCCTGTCCGCAGTGCGGCTCGGTTCATACCGAACGCCTGGCGGAGTTCGGCTCGACCTCTTGCAAGGCGCTGTGGCGCTGCACCGACTGCCGCGAGCCTTTCGACTATTTCAAGTGCCACTGACGGCCGGGAGCCACCGATGTCCGCCGCCGCGCCGCGCTTCCACCGCCTGACCATCCGCGACCTGCGGCGCGAGACGGCCGACGCGGTCTCGATCGCCTTCGACGTGCCGGGCGAACTCGCCGCCGACTACCGCTACAATCCCGGCCAGTACCTGACCCTGCGCGCCACCATCGACGGCGAGGATTTGCGCCGGTCCTACTCGATCTGCTCCGGCCCCGATGACGGCGAGCTGCGGATCGCGGTGAAGCGGGTCGAGGGCGGCGTCTTCTCCGACTGGGTCAACCGCGCGCTGCAGCCCGGCGACGCGGTCGAGGTGATGACCCCGACCGGCCGCTTCGGCGTGCCCTGCATCCCGGAACGACCACGAATCCATGTCGGCTTCGCCGCCGGCTCCGGCATCACCCCGGTGCTGTCGATCCTGCGCGGCGTGCTGGCGCGCGAGCCGGACAGCCGCTTCTTCCTGTTCTACGGCAACCGCTCGACCGGCGAGATCCTGTTCCGCGAGGCGCTGGAGGAGTTGAAGGACCGCTTCCTCGGCCGGCTCTCGGTGTTCCATGTGCTGTCGCAGGAGGAGCAGGACCTGCCCATCCTCAACGGCCGGCTGGACGGCGACAAGGTGCGGCTCCTGCTGCGGCTGGTGGTGCCGGCCGAGGCGGTCGACGAAGTCTATCTCTGCGGCCCTGAGGCGATGAGCCGGGAGATCGCCGGGACGCTGGCGGAGCTCGGCGTCGGCCCGGAAAAAGTGCATGTCGAGCTGTTCGTCTCCGCCCTCGGCGGCCGGCCGCGGCCGAAGTCGGTCGCGCCGCCGCTCGACGCGCCGAGCCGCATCGCGGTGCTGACCGTCGACGGCAAGCGCCGCGAGGTGCCGGTGGCGGAGGACGAGAGCATCCTGGACGCGGCGCTGCGCGCCGGCATGGACCTGCCCTATGCCTGCAAGGGCGGCATGTGCTCGACCTGCCGCGCCAAGCTGGTCGAGGGCGAGGCGGCGATGGACCTGAACTACTCGCTGGAGCCCTGGGAGCTCGAAGCCGGCTTCATCCTGACCTGCCAGTCGCATCCCAAGACCGACCGGGTGGTGGTCGACTATGACCAGATGTGACCTTGCAAGTGATGACGGGAACCGCAGGTTCTCAGGTTATGCTCTGGTCGTTGCAGGCGGAGAAATCAGCATGACTGCACCGATCGAGGGCCTCCGGAAGGACCGTGACGAAGAGAAGCTGCGAGCCTTGCGTGAGATGCTGAACGCCTCGATCGCGAGGGGTGGCAGCCATACCTGGGAGGACGTTGAGAGAGCCGTCCGGGCACGACTCCTGGCCTTCCAATCATCTCCTGGCAGCAGAAGCGCTTAATCGCGCAGGCCTCTCTTCTTGTCATTGCCGGGCTTGACCCGGCAATCCAGGGGCCGCCCAGAACGGCATCGGTATTCCCTGGATGCCCGGGTCAAGCCCGGGCATGACAGAAAGGGGGCGTTGTCCGTCCGCCTACCCCTTCGGCCGCTTGTCGATCACCCGCCTGGCCTTGCCGGCCGAGCGTTCGATCGTGCCGGGCGGCTGGATCACCACCCGGGCCGAGATCCCGACCGTGTCCTTGATCCGCAGCGTCAGCCGCTCGGCATGGACCACCAGGCCCGCCCCGTCCCAATGCTCCGGCCGGGCCTCGGCCAGCACCGTCATCTCGTCGAGCCGCCCGGGCCGGCTGAGCTCGATGACGAAGTGGCCGCCGCACCAGTCGCAGGCCAGCAGCGCCTCCTCGATCTGGGTCGGGAAGACGTTGACGCCGCGCAGGATGATCATGTCGTCGGACCGGCCGGTGACCTTCTCCATCCGGCGCATGCCGGCCCGGGCCGAGCCGGGCAGCAGCCGGGTCAGGTCGCGGGTGCGGTAGCGGATGACCGGGAACGCCTCCTTGGTCAGGGAGGTGAAGACCAGCTCGCCGATCTCGCCGTCCGGCAGCACGGCGCCGGTGACCGGGTCGATCACCTCCGGCAGGAAATGGTCCTCCCAGACATGCAGCCCGTCCTTGGTCTCGACGCATTCCTGGGCGACGCCGGGGCCGATCACCTCCGACAGGCCGTAGATGTCGGTGGCGTCGAGGGCGAAGGCCTGCTCGATCTCCTGCCGCATCGCATTGGTCCAGGGCTCGGCCCCGAAGATGCCGAAGCGCAGCGAGCTGTCGCGCGGGTCGAGGCTGCGGGCCCGGAAGCCGTCGAGGATCGCCAGCGCATAGCTGGGCGTCACCATGATGATGTTGGGCCGGAAATCGGTGATCAGCTGGACCTGGCGCTCGGTCATGCCGCCCGACATCGGCACCACGGTGCAGCCCAGCCGCTCCGCCCCGTAATGGGCGCCGAGGCCGCCGGTGAACAGGCCGTAGCCATAGGCGACATGCACCATCATGCCGGGCCGGCCACCGGCGGCGCGGATCGACCGCGCCATCACCGAGGCCCACATGTCGAGATCGGCCCGGGTGTAACCGACCACGATCGGCTTGCCGGTGGTGCCGGAGGAACCGTGGATGCGGGCGATGCGCTCGCGCGGCACGGCGAACAGGCCGAAGGGGTAGTTGTCGCGGAGATCCTGCTTGGTGGTGAAGGGGAACTTCGCCAGGTCCGGCAGGTTGCGGAAATCCGACGGATGCACCCCGGCGGCGTCGAAGACCTGACGGTAATGCGGGACATTGTCGTAGGCGTGGCGCAGCGACCAGGCCAGCCGGTCGCGCTGCAGCGCCATGATCTCGTCGCGCGAGGCCCGCTCGGCCGCATCCAGCCCCGGGATTGCCGTCATCGTCCCCTCCCCGTCCTCAGCCTTCGGCCAGCCGGTCGATGAACGACCCGCCGACGGTCCGGGAATGGCCGCGGAACTCCGCGATCACCGTCTCGCCCACCGCGACGCTGACGTCGTAAAGGCCGGAACGGCCGGACCGCGACACCTCCCGCGCCGTCGCCACCAGCCGGTCGCCCAGCGCGCCGGGGCGCAGGAAGGTGATGCTGCAATGCGCCGCCACCGTGCGCTCGCCGCCGGAGTTGCAGGCGAAGGCGAAGGCCGAATCCGCCAGGGTGAAGATGAAGCCGCCATGCGCGGTGCCATGGCCGTTGGTCATGTCGGGCCGGATGGTCATGGCCAGCCGCGCCCGGCCGGGCCCGACCTCCAGGATCTCCATCCCCAGCGCCCGGCTGGCGCCGTCGTCGCGCCACATGGTCTCGGCCGCGGCCTGGGCGACCGCCTCGGCTTCCGCCCCCGTGGTCGCCTTCATTCCGCCCGCCCCGTGAATTTGGCCGGCCGCTTCTCGATGAAGGCGCGGACGCCCTCGGCATAGTCCGGCGTGCGCCCGGCCCGGCGCTGCAGGTCGCGCTCGAGGTCGAGCTGGGCGTCCAGGCTGTTGCCGGCGGAGGCGTCGAGCGCCTGCTTGATCAGCGCCAGCCCCTGGGTCGGCTGGGTGGCGAGATGGGCGGTCAGGGCCTCGGCCTCCTGGCGCAGCGCCGCGTCGTCCACCGCCTTCCAGATCAGGCCCCATTCCTCGGCCTTGTCCGCCGGCAGCGGCTCGGCCAGCAGGGCCAGGCCGCGGGCGCGGGCGGCGCCGACCAGCCGCGGCAGCGCGTAGGTACCGCCGGAATCGGGCACCAGGCCGATCCTGGCGAAGGACTGGATGAACTTGGCCGAGCGCGCAGCCAGAACGATGTCGCAGGCCAGGGCGATGTTGGCCCCGGCGCCGGCGGCGACGCCGTTGACGGCGCAGACCACTGGCTTCGGCAGGGCCCGCAGGCGGCGGATCAGCGGGTTGTACAGCCCATCCAGCGTCGCGCCGAGGTCGGGCGCCTGGTCGCTGGTGGCGCGGTCGTTGAGGTCCTGCCCGGCGCAGAAGCCCCGCCCCGCCCCGGTCAGCAGCACCGCCCGGCAACCGGCATCGGCCTCGATCTCCCCGAGGGCAGCGGCGAGGGCGCGATGCATCGCCTCGTTGAAGGAATTCAGCCGGTCCGGGCGGTTGAGCGTCAGGACGCTCCAGCCGTCGCGGCGGTCGACCAGGACCGTTGGTTCCACGGGCATCCTCCTCCAGCTGGGCCGGTTGCGCCGGGCCTCTTGAATTGAACGATCGATCGGTTAATTCTTAGACCCGCAACCCGGCCTGTCAATCGCCAACCGACCGGGTGATCGGGAGGACGCCATGACCGCCATCCTGCAGAGCTACGCCGAGGACCGCTGGACTGCCCCGACCGAAGGGCTGGTCGACATCGCCAGCGCCATCGACGGGCGGGTGGTGGCCCGGCTGTCGAGCCGCGGCCTGGACTTCGCGGCGATGGTCCGCCATGCCCGCGAGGTCGGCGGCCCGGCGCTGCGCCGGTTGACCTTCCACCAGCGCGCCGACCTGCTGAAGGCCCTGGCGCTGTACCTGTCCGAGCGCAAGGAGCCGCTCTATGCGCTGGCCGCCGACACCGGTGCGACCCGGCGCGACAACCTGATCGACATCGATGGCGGCCTCGGCACGATCTTCGCCTATGCCTCGCGCGGACGCCGCGAGCTGCCGAGCGAGCGCTTCCTGCTGGAGGACGGGGTCGAGCGGCTGTCCAAGGGCGGCAGCTTCGTCGGCGTGCATGTGCTGACGCCGCTGACCGGCGTCGCCGTGCATATCAACGCCTTCAACTTCCCGTGCTGGGGCCTCTTGGAGAAGCTGGCGCCGGCGATCCTGGCGGGGGTGCCGGTGATCACCAAGCCGGCCTCGGCCACCGCCTATGTCGCCGCGGCGCTGGTCAGGCTGATCACCGACTCCGGCATCCTGCCCGCGGGCGCCCTGCAATTCGTGGCCGGCGGCACCGGCGACCTGCTGGACCACCTGACCGGGCAGGACCTGGTGGCCTTCACCGGCTCGATCGAAACTTCGGAAAAGCTGCGCAACCACCCGGCGATCTCGCGCAACGCGGTGCGCTTCGTGGCCGAGCGGGATTCGCTGAATGCCGCGGTGCTGGGGCTGGACGCGGTGCCGGGCACGCCGGAGTTCGACCTGTTCGTCAAGGAGGTGGTGCGCGAGATGACGGCGAAGGCCGGGCAGAAATGCACCGCCATCCGCCGCATCCTGGTGCCGCGGGCGCTGGAGGCGCACGTCATCGCCGCTCTGTCACAGAAGCTGACAAGCCTGGCCATCGGCGACCCGCGGCAGGAGGGCACGCGGATGGGCCCGCTGGTCAGCCTCGCCCAGCGCGACGACGTCCGCGCCCGCATCGCCGAACTGGCGACGGAGGCGGAAATCGTGGTCGGCGATCCGGCGAATGACGGCGCCCCGGGCGGCGCCTTCCTGGCCCCGGTGCTGCTGCGCTGCGCCGACCCCGCCCGGGCGCGCAAGGTGCATGTCGTCGAGGCCTTCGGGCCGGTGGCGACGGTGATCGCCTATGACGACCTGGACCAGGCGGTCGAGCTGGTGCGCCGCGGCGAGGGCAGTCTGGTGGCCTCGGTCTTCACCCATGACGACGCCGTGGCCGAGGCGCTGGTGTTCGGCCTGGCGCCGTTCCATGGGCGGATCCTGGTGGTCGACCGCGACTGCGCCGGGGAGTCGACCGGCCATGGCTCGCCTTTGCCCGGGCTGGTGCATGGCGGACCCGGCCGCGCCGGCGGCGGCGAGGAGCTGGGCGGCATCCGCGGTGTGCACCACTACCTGCAGCGCACCGCCCTGCAGGGGTCGCCGGCGCGCCTCTCTGCCCTGACCCGCACCTGGCTGCAGGGCGCCCCGGCGCCGGTGCCGGCCATCCATCCGTTCCGCCACAACTACGAGGAACTGGCGATCGGCGAGACGGTGGAGACCGCCGCGCGCGCCATCACGCTGGCCGATATCGAGCATTTCGCCGAGTTCACCGGCGACGCCTTCTACGCCCATATGGACGAGGAGGCGGCCAAGGCGAACCCGTTCTTCCCCGGGCGGGTGGCCCATGGCTATCTGATCCTGTCCTTCGCCGCCGGCCTGTTCGTCGACCCGGCGCCGGGGCCGCTCCTGGCCAATTACGGCCTGGACAACCTGCGCTTCCTGAAGCCGGTGTCGCCCGGGGATTCGATCCGGGTGCGGCTGACGGTCAAGCGCAAGACCGCCGCCCGCATGCCGGAATACGGCGAGGTGCGCTGGGACGTCGAGGTGTTCAACCAGGCCGACGAGACCGTGGCGCGCTACGATCTGCTGACCATGAGCGCGAGGCCGGCGGCGGCTTAAGAGGAGAAATGAGATTCTCGGGGTTGTGAGCTATCTGCAGAATTCATATTTTACAGATAGTTCAAAATGGCGAGTGTCGCATGCGTGTCACGACCGCAGACTTCATCAAGCGCTGGGGGGCTCTCGCCGATCGAGCCCTCTCCGAACCCGTCACCATCACCAAGAATGGGCGGGACCGGCTCGTCATGCTGTCGGCCGAGGAGTATCAGCGCCTCAAGAGCCGGGATCGTCGCGTCGTGCGGGTCGAGGATGTGACGGACGAGGATGCCGAGTTGATCGCGAGCGCCGAAGTCCCGGCGGAGCACACTCATCTCGACGCCCTTCTGGATGACAAGCATTCGTGACCTGGCCGACGCCAGCGCCCGGCCTCATCATCCGCTACGCCTATCTCTGGGAGGAGGCTGCCCGCGCCGGCCAGGAGGAAGGCGAGAAGGATCGACCCTGCGCCGTGCTCCTGGTTCATCGTGAAGAAGACGGCCGGACCCGGGTCTATGCGTTGCCGATCACCCATTCGGCGCCGGCCCAGTCGGGTGACGGCGTCGAGATTCCGCCGACCGTCAAAAGGCATCTCGGGCTTGATGACGATCGTTCATGGGTCATTCTGACCGAGGCCAATGTGTTCTATTGGCCTGGACCGGACCTGCGGTTCCCTCGCGAAGAGGGCCCCGCCGGGGCCGCGTATGGATTCCTTCCGCCCAAGCTGTTCCGCGCGATACGGGACCGATTTCTCGAACTACGGACGCAGCGGCGCGCGCGGTTGGTCCCTCGGACCGAGTGAGCTCCGAGCCGGGTCGCCCGCCGCGGCGACAAGAAACGCCTGGAATGGCTCCAAAGTAGTATTCCACTGACGTGTGGAAGGCGCATCATGCTCGTGATGGTCGCGGCCCGGAACCAATCATCGGGTCGTGGCGTCATCCTGAGAGAGCTGACCCTTGATCGGAGGAGCCTCATGAAGCGCTGGAAGACACCGAAGATCCGCGAAATCTCCGTGGGCTGCGAAATCAACGCCTACGCCTGCGCGACCGTGTAACGGACACCCTCCGCCACGCGGCGGATCCGGCGAGGCTGCGGAAAGCGGGGCTGAGACCATGCGCATCGTCGTCCTCGGTTCCGCCGCCGGCGGAGGTTTTCCGCAATGGAACTGCAACGCGCCCACCAGCCGAGGGGTGCGGACAAAGACCTTGCGCGCCAAGCCGCGCACCCAGGCTTCCCTCGCCGTCAGTGCGGATGGCGAGCGCTGGCTGTTGCTGAACGCCTCCCCCGACTTCCGGCAGCAGGTCGCGGCCACGCCGGCGCTGTGGCCGCAGGAGGGGCTGCGGCATTCCCCGATCGCGGCGGTGATCCTGACCAGCGGCGAGATCGACCATGTCGCCGGGCTGCTGTCGATGCGCGAGTCCCAGCCCTTCGCCCTGTGGGCGGCGCCGCCGGTGCTGGCGGCCCTGGCCGCCAACCCGATCTTCGACGCGCTGAGCCCGCGTTCCGTCGAGCGCCATGCGGTGGCGCAGACCGGCCCCTTCCCCATCGCCGGTCCCGGCGGCGGCCTGGGCCTGACCGTCACCGCCTTTCCGGTGCCGGGCAAGGTTCCGCTGTATCTGGAGGGCCAGGCCGGCGGCGACCTGTCCGGCGCGCCGGACGAGACGCTGGGGCTGGAGATCGCCGCCAATGGCATGCGGTTCCACTACATCCCCGGCTGCGCCACGATGACCCCGGCGCTGCGGGCCCGGTTGCAGGGATCGCCGCTGGTGTTCTTCGACGGCACGCTGTGGCGCGACGACGAGCTAATCACCACCGGGGTCGGCACCAAGACCGGCCGGCGCATGGGCCATATGAGCATCGACGGGCCGGACGGCACGATCGCAGCCTTCGCCGATCTCGGCGCCCGGCGCCGGATCCTGATCCATGTCAACACCACCAACCCGGTCCTGATCGAGGACTCGCCCGAACGCGCCGCCCTGGCCGAATCCGGCTGGGAGGTGGCGGAGGACGGCATGGAGATCGCGCTGTGAGGACGACGAGCCGATGGCTGACCTGATGACCCCCGACCAGCTCGAAGCGGCGCTGCGCGCGATCGGGCGCGAGCGGTACCATGACCGCCACCCCTTCCACGCTTTGCTGCATGGCGGCAAGCTGGACCGCGGCCAGGTCCAGGCCTGGGCGCTGAACCGCTACTACTACCAGAGCCGCATCCCGCTGAAGGATTCGGCCCTGATGTCGCGCGCCGAGGACCCGGAGCTGCGCCGCGCCTGGCGGCAACGGGTGGTCGACCATGACGGCGAGCGGGAGGGTGAAGGCGGCATCGCCCGCTGGCTGCATTTGACCGATGCGCTGGGCCTGGACCGCGCCCAGGTGATCGACGGCCGCGGCATCCTGCCGGCCACCCGCTTCGCGGTCGACGCCTATGTCCGCTTCGTGCGCGATCGCACCCTGCTCGAGGCCGTCGCCTCGTCGCTGACCGAGCTGTTCGCGCCGGGCATCATCGGCAACCGCGTCGCCGGCATGCTGGCGAATTACGACTTCGTGTCGCGCGAGGCCCTGGCTTATTTCGACAAGCGCCTGTCGCAGGCGCCGCGCGACGCCGATTTCGCCCTCGACTACGTCAAGCGCGAGGCGCGGCGGCCGGACCAGCAGCAGGACGTGATGAACGCCCTGCTGTTCAAATGCGACGTGCTGTGGGCCCAGCTGGACGCGCTGCACCACGCCTATGTCGAGCCCGGCAACATCCCGCCCGGCGCCTTCGTGCCCGAGGGGCGGCGGTGAGCGCAGCCCCCGACTCCGCGCCCTCCCGCCCTCGGCTCGCGCCCGGGTCGCGGATGCGTTGGGACGAGGCGCGGCAGAGCTGGGTGGTGCTGGCGCCGGAGCGGGTGATCCTGCTGGACGAGACCGCGCATGAGATCGTCCGGCGCTGCGACGGCACCGCCACCGTCGCCGAGATCGTCGCCGACCTGGCCCGCAGCTTCGAGGCCGATCCGGGCGAGGTCGAGGGCGATGTGGTGCTGCTGATCGACGACCTGACGGCCAAGCGGATCCTGGCGCCATGAATCACATCGCCCCCCGCCCCGAACCGCCGCTCGCCGCCCTGCTGGAGCTGACCCATCGCTGTCCGCTGCAATGCCCCTACTGCTCCAACCCGCTGGAGATGGACCGGGCGCGCGACGAGCTGTCGACCGAGGAGTGGCTGCGGGTGATCCGCGAGGCGGCGGAGCTCGGCATCCTGCAGGTGCATTTCTCCGGCGGCGAGCCGACCGTGCGCCGCGACCTGGAGGCGCTGATCCGCGGCGCCCGTGACGCGGGGCTGTACAGCAACCTGATCACCTCCGGCGTCGCCATCGACCGCGACCGCTTCCACGGCCTGGTCGAGGCCGGGCTGGACCACGCCCAGCTAAGCATCCAGGACACCGACGTGCAGTCGGCCGAGCGCATCGGCCATTATCCCGGGGCGCAGCCGAAGAAGCTGGCCTTCGCCGGCTGGGTGCGGGAGGAAGGCCTGCCGCTGACCCTGAACGCCGTGGTGCACCGGCAGAATCTCGACCGGCTGGGCGAGATGATCGACCTCGCCGTCGGGCTCGGCGCCGCCCGGATCGAGGTCGCGCATGTCCAGTACTATGGCTGGGCCCTGCACAACCGCGACGCGCTGATGCCGAGCCGCGAGCAGCTCGATGCCGCCAGCGCCGTGGTCGAGGCGGCGCGGCAGCGGCTGCACGGCGCGCTGGTGATCGACTATGTCGTGCCAGATTACTACGCCCAGCGGCCGAAAGCCTGCATGGGCGGCTGGGGCCGGCGCTTCCTGAACATCACGCCGAGCGGCAAGGTGCTGCCCTGCCATGCCGCCGAGACCATCCCCGGCCTCGGCTTCGAATCGGTGCGCGACAAGCCGCTGGCCCGGATCTGGGCGGCGTCGGACGCCTTCGAGCGTTTCCGGGGCACCGCCTGGATGCCGGAGCCGTGCCGCAGCTGCGACCAGCGCGAGGTCGACTGGGGCGGCTGCCGCTGCCAGTCCCTGGCCCTGACCGGCCAGGCCGACGCCACCGACCCGGCCTGCGTGCTGTCGCCGTTCCACGACACGATGCTGGGCCTCGCCGAGACCGCGGCGCACAGCGAGGCGCCGCCGGATTTCGTCTATCGCCGGATGCGCGGCCCGGCGGAGCCGGTCCGGTAGGGATAGCGCGAGCCTTACCCTCCCAACCGTCATTGCCAGCGCAGCGAAGCAATCCATGGCGCAGCTCGTTCGGGACGATGGATTGCTTCGTCGGCTTCGCCTCCTCGCAATGACGGTGAAATGAGAGGCATCGGGCAACCGGCGCTGTCGATTCCGCCCTCCCCTACGCGACCATAGGGGCGAGGTGATCGACCCGCGACCGGCTCAGGAGGCAGCGCCGTGAAGCTCTATTATTCCCCGAACCTCAACCCGCGCGTCGCCGTGGCCGTGGCGAAACATCTGGAGTCGCCGGTCGAGTTCGTCCGCGCCAGCCCGATGGACCCGCGCTACCGCGAGCAGTTCCGGCCGCTGAACCCGAACACCCGGGTGCCGATCCTGACCGAGGAGGGCCGCGCGCCGCTGTGGGAGACGGATGCGATCGCCTACCGGCTGTCGACCCTGGCGGGCGGCGAGTTCTGGCCGACCGACGAGCGCATGGTCGAGATGCTGCGCTGGGTCAGCTGGGGCACCCACCACTTCACCCGAGCCGCGGACGTGTTCTATTTCGAGAACCTGATCCGGCCGACGTTCATGTCCCGGCCGGCCAACCAGACCGCCCTGGACAACGCGGCCGAGGATCTGGCCGTCTGCGGCCCGATTCTCGACGACATCCTGGCCGAACGCACCTGGCTGGTCGGCGACCGTCCGACCTATGCCGATTTCCGGGTGGCGACCGGCCTGCCCTTCGCCGAGGCCGGCGCCATCCCGGTGACGCAGTATCCCAACATCATGCGCTGGCACGACCGGCTGAACCGGATCGACGCCTGGCGCGACCCGTTTGCCGGGCTGGCGGTGGGGTAGAAGCGCGTTTGGGACAACCGCTGGACGAGACCTCTTTGTATTGCCTCTCCCGCCTGGCGGGAGAGGTCGGGCTCGCGCAGCGAGACCGGGTGAGGGCGGGCCCCGGCCTCGACAAAATCCCCTCACCCGGAGGCGCAAGCGCCTCCGACCTCTCCCGCAAGCGGGAGAGGCAAAACATTCAATGCTCTGGGACCAAGGACACCTTGCGCAACGAACCGCACGCTCAACCCGTATCCGGCGACTTGGGCCTGCGGCGTCCGGGAGCAGCGGAGCGAGGCTCGGGCGGATCCTCCGGATCGTCCTCGCCGTCCTCCGGCGGGATGAAGCCGTAATGCTCCATGGCCTCGTCGGCCATCTCCAGCCAGCGCTCCACCTCCGGCGGGAAGCCCCAGCGCCGGCACAGGGCCGCCACCGCGACCTCCGGCCGGCTGGCTGCGATCAACTCGGCCACCTCCGGCCGCTCCACCCGCTCGCAGACCTCGGCGACGCGGCGGTCGACCTCCTCGTCGTCCTCCGACACCTCGTAGGCGGCGGCCAGCATCGCCAGCTTCACCCGCAGGT
>NZ_JBFRCU010000136.1:0-12540 GCF_052113205.1 Inquilinus sp. YAF38
GGCGGCGGCGGCACCTCGGCGTCGCCGGTGGCGTCCGGCGCTGGCGGGCGATCCGGCGCGATCTCGCCGGTCGCGCCCTCGTTCACCGCATCGGCGCTGACGATCTCCACCGGCACGACCGCGATCTGCGGCGCGTCGCGCCGGAACAGCGGCAGGCCGAGCATCAGCACGATCAAGAGGATCGCGTGCAGGGCCAGGGAGATGATGAGACTGGGACGCATGGGGCTCTTGTCAGCGCCTCGGTGCCGGCGCGGTGGCCGCAGGCGCCGGCGTCAGGGCGGCCTGGCCCTTCGGCGTCTCGGAGATCAGCGCCACCCGGGTAAAGCCGGCCGAGGTGATGGCGCCCATCACCTGCATGATCCGGCCGTAGGCCAGCGCCTGGTCGCCGAACACGAAGATGCGGGTCTCGCCCGGGCCACCGCCGGTGCCTGCCGCGGAACCCTGGGCCTGGGCCTTGGCGATCGCGGTCAGCATCGGCACCAGATCCTCCATCGCCACCGGCTTCTTCTGCACGTAGATCTGGCCCTGGGCATCGATCGTGACCTGCAGCGGCTGCTCCTTGGTCGGGATGTTCTGGGCCCGGGTCTGCGGCAGGTCGACCGGCACCCCGACGGTCAGCAGCGGCGCCGTGACCATGAACACGATCAGCAGCACCAGCATGACGTCGACGAAGGGCGTGACGTTGATGTCGGAGTTGGGACGGAAGGTGCGGCGGCCGCCGCGCCCTCGACCGGTGGCGTGGGAGAGCGAGACACCCATCAGCTGCGGTCCTCGAGATAGCGCGACAGGATCGCGCCGAATTCGCCGGCGAAGTTCTCCAGCCGCTCGGCGTATTTGTTCAGGTCGTTCGAGAACTTGTTGTAGGCGGTGGTGGCGGGAATGGCGGCGAACAGGCCGATGGCGGTGGCGAACAGCGCCTCGGCGATGCCCGGCGCCACCACGGCCAGGCTGGTGTCGGCCTGGGCGGCGATCGACTGGAACGAGTTCATGATGCCCCAGACCGTGCCGAACAGGCCGATGAAGGGCGCGGTCGACCCGACCGAGGCCAGCACGGTCATGCCACGCTCGACCCGGCCGAGCTCACGCGTCATGGTCACCTGCATCACCCGGTCGATGCGCTGCTGCAGCCCGGCGCGCATGCTGCCCGAGGCGGCGATGCCGCGGTCGGCGGCGATGCGCCATTCCTTCATGCCGGCCGCGAAGGTGGCGGCCATCGGGTCGGGCGGGTTGGCCCCGACCTGGTCGTACAGGTCGTCGAGCGATCCGCCGGACCAGAACGCATCCTCGAAGGCGTCGGCCTGGCGGTTCAGCCGGCGCACGCGGATCCACTTCTCGAAGATGATCGCCCAGCACCAGACCGACGCCGCCAGCAGCAGCAGCATCACGAATTTGACGATCACGTCGGCCTGCAGGAACAGGCCCCACATGCTCATGTTGTGCAAGGCACCCTGCCCGACCGTCTGGGCGGTTTCGATCACCGACTGCTCCATACCTTCGCCCTTCACTCCGCCGCGTGTGACGCGGTCTGACCTTTGATCGCGTTGAAGACCTCGCGGAGCCGGGGCGGCATCCGCGCCGCCCGGCCGTCACGAGTGATGCAGGCCAATTTCAGCAGCAATGTGACGATGTCATCCCCATTCCGCCGGATCGCCTGCGACATATCGAGACTGGCGCCGCCGATCGCCGTCACCCGGGTCTCGACCGTCAGCTGGTCGTCGAGCCGGGCGGAACGGCGGAAATCGATGGCGCAATGCCGCACGGCGAAGGCGATGCCGGTCTCCGCCAGCATCGTCCACTGCTCGAACCCCGCCTCGCGCAACAGCTCCGTCCGCGCCCGCTCGGCGAAGCGCAGATAGGAGGCGTGATAGACGATTCCCGAGCCGTCCGTGTCCTCCCAATAGACCCGGACGGGGAAGTTGTGCGGGCTCATCACGGCTCGTCTTCCGCCAGCAGGTCGAGCTGGGAGGCGGCGCGCTTCGGTTCGGCCAGGCCGAGGGCGCGATAGGCGCGGTCACCCAGCATGCGGCCGCGCGATGTGCGCTGCACCAGGCCCTGCTGCAGCAGATACGGCTCGATCACGTCCTCGATCATGTCGCGCTGCTCGCTCAGCGCCGCCGCCAGCGTCTCGACCCCGACCGGGCCGCCGCCGTAATGCTCCGCGATCAGGCGCAGATAGCGCCGGTCCATGGCGTCGAGGCCGGCCTCGTCGACGTCGAGGCGCTTCAAAGCCTGGTCGGCGGCGCGGGCGTCGATCCGGTCCAGCCCGGCCACGGCGCCGAAATCGCGCACCCGGCGCAGCAGGCGGCCGGCGATGCGCGGGGTGCCGCGCGACCGCTTGGCGATCTCATGCGCGCCTTCGTCGGTCAGCGGGCAGCCGAGCAGCCGGGCGCCACGGGCGACAATCGATTCCAGCTCGGGCGTGCCGTAGAAGTTCAGCCGCAGCGGAATGCCGAAGCGGTCGCGCAGCGGCGTGGTGATCAGCCCCGACCGGGTGGTGGCGCCGACCAGGGTGAAGGGCGGCAGGTCGATCCGCACCGACCGCGCCGCCGGCCCCTCGCCGATGATCAGGTCGAGCTGGAAGTCCTCCATCGCCGGATACAGGATCTCCTCCACCGCCGGGTTCAGGCGGTGGATCTCGTCGATGAACAGCACGTCGCGCGGCTGCAGGTTGGTCAGGATCGCCGCCAGGTCGCCGGCGCGGGCGATCACCGGGCCGGAGGTGGCACGGAAGCCGACGCCGAGCTCGCGCGACACGATCTGCGCCAGCGTGGTCTTGCCAAGCCCGGGCGGCCCGAACAGCAGGACATGGTCCAGCGCCTCGGCCCGGCCGCGTGCGGCGGTGACGAAGACACGGAGATTGTCGCAGACCTCGCGCTGGCCGACGAAATCCTCCAGCGTCTGCGGCCGCAGCGAGGCCTCGTCGTCGCCCTGGCGTTCGCCGGTGACGATGCGGTCGGCGTCGCTCATGACGCCAGCTCACGCAAGGCGGCGGGGATGATCGCCGACACGGTCGCCTCAGGCCCCAGCTTGCCGCCGGCCCTGGCCACCGCCGCGAAGGCCTCGGCCCGGCCGTAGCCGAGATTGACCAAAGCGGAGACCGCATCGGCCGCGGCGCCCGCCTCCGCCGGAGCGGCCGCGCCGCCGGCATGGAACGCGGTGGCGGCCGGCCCGAGGGCGATGCCGCCGACCTTGTCCTTCAGCTCCGACGCAATCCGGCCGGCCAGCTTCGGCCCGACGCCTTCGGCCCGGGCCAGCATCGCCTTGTCGCCGGCGGCGATCGCGGTCGCCACCTGGTCCGGCGACAGCACCGACAGGATGGCGAGGGCGACCTTGGCGCCGACCCCCTGCACCGTGGTCAGAATCCGGAACCAGTCGCGCTCCGCCGTGTCGACGAAGCCGTAAAGGTGGATGTGGTCCTCGCGGACATGGGTCTCGACATGCAGCGCCACCGCCTCGCGCGGGCCGCCGAGCAGGCCGAGGGTGCGGCGCGAGCAGAAGACCAGGTAGCCGACGCCGTTGCAGTCGATCACGGCGTGGTCGGCCCCGGCGCTGTCGACCAGTCCGCGCAGCCGGGCGATCATCGCGCCACCTGCAGCCGGATGCCGGCGATGCTGGCCTCGGTCTGGCGGTGATGGGCGTGGCAGATCGCGACTGCCAGCGCGTCGGCCGCGTCCGGGGTCTTGAAGGTGGTGCCCGGCAGCAGCATCCGCACCATGTGCTGGACCTGGGTCTTGTCGGCATGGCCGGCGCCGACCACCGACTTCTTGATGTGGTTGGCGCCGTACTCCGCAACCCGCAGGCCGGCCAGGGCCGGCACCAGCAGCACCACGCCGCGGGCAAGGCCCAGCTTCAGCGTCGAGGTCGGGTTCTTGTTGACGAAGGTCTCCTCGACCGCCGCCTCGTCCGGCGTCCAGCTCCGGATCACCTCGACCAGCCCGTCATGCAGCTGCACGAGGCGGGTGGCGAGGTCGGCCTTGTCGTCGGAATCGACACGGCCGTCGGCGATGTAGCGCAGCCGGTTGCCGTCGACATCGAGGATGCCCCAGCCGGTGTGGCGCAGCCCGGGGTCGAGGCCGAGGATCCTCATCGGCGCTCCATCCCCCCTGCCGTCACCATACCGCGCTCCATATCCCCTCCGCCGGCTCAGGCCGTGAGCCGCGCCATGATCTCGTCCGGGATCTCGAAATTGGCCGAGACCCGCTGCACGTCGTCATTGTCGTCGAGCGTGTCCAGCAGCTTCAGCAGCGCCGCGCCCTGCTCCTCGTTCACCGCGATGGTGTTGAGCGGGCGCCAGACCAGCCCGGCCGAATCCGGCGCGCCGAATTTCTCCTCCAGCGCATCGCGCACGGCGGCGAAGCCCTCGATCGAGGTGGTCACGGTGTGGCTCTCGTCATCGCTCTGCACGTCGTCGGCGCCGGCCTCCAGCGCCGCCTCGAACACCGCGTCGGCGCTGGCGGCCTTGGCCGGGAACACCAGCTCGCCGACCCGGTTGAACATGAAGCTGACCGAGTTGGTCTCGCCCAGCGACCCGCCATGCTTGGTGAAGATCGAGCGCACTTCCGCCGCGGTGCGGTTGCGGTTGTCGGTCAGCGCCTCGACGATCACGGCGATGCCGGCCGGGCCGTAGCCCTCGTAGCGGATCTCGACATAGTCGTTGTCGTCGCCGTCGCCGGTGGCGCGCTTGATCGCCCGCTCGATGTTGTCCTTCGGCATGTTCTCCTTGCGCGCGGCCTGGATGGCGGCGCGCAGGCGCGGATTCATCGCCGGGTCGGGCAGGCCGAGCTTGGCGGAAATGGTGATCTCGCGCTGGAGCTTGGTGAAGATCTTGCCCCGCTTGGCGTCCTGCGCGCCCTTGCGATGCATGATGTTCTTGAACTGTGAATGACCGGCCATGGGGCAGTGCCTGACTGACTTGGGAAACTCGCGGCGGGAGACATATGCGGCCGGCCCGGCGACGGCAAGCGCCACCGCACGCTCACCGGCGCCGCGTTAGGCCCAGACTATGGCGGTTTTGTGGCCCGGAGGAAAGAGGCACGAATGTTTCTAGCCCGGGATATTCCGTTTCACCGCAATCAGATAGGCGAGGTTGCGGAGAAGTAAGTTGAATTCGATCAACCCGCCGATTCGGCCGGGGCGAAGCCGCTCGGCCAGGCCGGCGACAGCCGGCCGCCGAGGCGCAGCGGCTCGACCCGGCGGGCGAGTCCCGTGGTCTCGTCGGTCTCCAGCACCAGGCCACAGATCGTCGGCTGGCCCTCGGCCGGAGTCAGCCGCTCCGTCGGCATCTTGCGGATGAAGCGGGCCACCGCCGGCTCCTTCACCATGCCAATGACGCTGTCGTAGTCGCCGCACATGCCGGCATCGGTCTGGTAGGCGGTGCCGCCGCGCAGGATGTGCAGGTCGGAAGTCGGGATGTGGGTGTGGGTGCCGACCACCAGCGTCACCCGGCCGTCGAGATGATGGCCCATCGCCATCTTCTCGCTCGACGCCTCGCCGTGGAAATCGACGATGATGGCGTCGACCACGCCCGGCATGGCCATGTCGGCGAGCAGCTTGTCGACCGCGGCGAAAGGGTCGTCCAGCGCGTCCATGAACAGCCGCGCCATGATGTTGACCACCAGCACCTGGCGGCCGCCGCGGGCCTGCAGCAGGGTAGCCCCTCGCCCCGGCGTGCCGGCCGGGAAGTTGGCCGGACGCACCATCCGCTTGTCGCGGTCGATGCTGCCCAACAGCTCGCGCTGGTCCCAGACATGGTTGCCGGTGGTCAGGCAATCGACGCCGGAGTCGTAGAACTCCTCGGCGATCTTCGGGGTGATGCCGAAGCCGCCAGCCGAGTTCTCGCCGTTGACCACGACGAAATCGAGGTCCAGGCGCTGCCGCAGCCGCGGCACCTGCTCCATCACCGCCACACGAGCGGCACGGCCGACGACATCACCCAGGAACAGAATGCGCATCCGAAATCCGTCTCAAACAGCAATGCGGATCGCTTCGCGATCCGTCACGATCCAGTCCAGGGCCTCGTCGTGCAGGCCGACCGGCACCGCCGTGACCTCCTGCCCGGCATAGCCGATGCCGACCGCCACGACCTGCCGCTGCGCCCGCAGCCCGGCCAGGGTGCGGTCGTAGAAGCCGGCGCCGTAGCCCATGCGGAAGCCCTTGCGGTCGAAGCCGAGCAGCGGCACGAACAGCAGGTCGGGCACCCGCTCGGGTGCCTCGGGCGCCGGCACCGACACGCCGAACACGCCCTCGACCAGCGGCGCCTCTGGCGTCCAGTCGCGGAACACCAGGGGTTGCCCCCTGCCCTGCACCACCGGCACGCAGGCGGCATGGCCGCGATCGATCGCGGCGCGCAGCAGCGGCAGCGGGTCGAGCTCGTCGTCGATCGGCCGGTAGCCACTGACCACCCCGCCCGGCGGCAGGGGGATCGTCTTCAGGACGATGTCGCGGAGTCGCTCTCCCGCCCCGGCGCCGTACTGTTGGTGATAGGCCGCACGCCGCTGACGCGCCGCGGCCCGGAACGCCTTCTTGGCGTCGCGCAGTTCCGTGTCGTCAGACGGTGCGGGAAGAGGCTGAGCGGAGCCGCATCGGCCGGTGGTCATTATGTCTCCTCTTGGGCCCTGCATCAGCAGGTGGGCGCCATGTGCCGGGACCACGGTCCCGGCAGGGACAGCTCCCTAAGAGAAGTGCTACGGCCCCAGGGACAATCGACCTGTCGCACCGCGCAGCCCCGCTACGCGATCAGATTTAGGGTGTCTCGACCCGGGCTGCAATGGCCTCGATCCGATCCGCCAGTTTCTGCAGCCGCGACGACAGCTCCGGATCGTCCAGCGGCGACGGCGCCACGACCGCAGCGCCCGGGACCTTGCCCTCGCGCAGATCGAGCAGCTCGTCGCCCAGCATCAGCGCGACCATGACCAGGAGATGGGTGTCGGTCGCGGTCCGCACCGAGCCCTGGATCTCGCGGATCCGCTCCTGCACGAAGCTGGCGACCTCGCGGACGCGCCCCTCCTGCCCGTCCTCGCAGGCGATCGGATAGGGGCGGTTGTTCAGATTGATTTCGACCCGGGCCACGGCGTTACTTTTCCAAAAGGGTCTCGATGCGCTGGATCACCTGGTTGACCCGAGCCGCCACCGTCGCCGTGTCCTCGCGCAGCTCGGTCTCGATCTCGGTCACCGCCTGCGTGCGCACGCGGTCCGCGATCTCGTCGATCTGTGTCTGGCTGCGCTCCGCCTGCGCCGCCATAGCAGCATCCAGGCGCTCCAGGGCGCGTTCCAGGCGGTCGAGCTCCGCGGTCAACCCGCTCATGGGCGGGACTCCAGATCCAGCGTCATCCACGTGAACCTATGCGCCGCTCCGGTTCCCGTCAACGGAAGCCTCCGGCACGGCAACGCCGACGCTGCCGGCGAAGGCGGCCAGACGCTCCCAGGTGCGGCGGTCCAGCGGCACGCCGAGCCGTGCGCGCTCCGCCGCCTCGCGCTTTTCCGGGTCACCCGGCGCCATCACCTCCTGCCCCGGCTGGGCCGGCTGCGCCCGCAGATCCGCGAGAATCGCCGCGAGCGAATCCTGATAGCCGCCGGCGGCCAAGGCCTGCGGCTTCAGCAGGAGGAAGAAGTGCCCGATATGCACCGGCTGGCCCGGGCCGGTGAACTTGGTCATGCGGAAGCCGTGCGGCATGCCGGTCAGGCTGGCGCACAGGATCTCCACCATCATCGCCAGGCCGGCGCCCTTGTAGCCATAGCCCAGCCCGCCGACCGGAATCAGGCCGGTGGCGACATGCGGGTCGGTGGTGGCGATGCCATCGTCGCCGACCGCGACCTCGGGCGGCAGCTTCGTGTCGGTGTCGCGGCGCAGATGCACCCGGTTCAGCGGGATGGCGCTGGTCGCCATGTCCAGCAGCACTGGCTCTTCGTCCCGCGCCGGGGCGGCGAAGCTGATCGGGTTGGTGCCGAAGAACGGCTTCACCCCGCCATGCGGCACCACCAGCGCATCGGCATGGGTGCAGCCGAAGGCGATGAAGCCGCGCTGCGCCGCCGCCAGGGTGTAGACGCCGGTGGCGCCGTGATGGGACGAGCGGGTGACCACGGCGGCGGCCATCCCCGTCTCCTCCGCCAGCACCGCCGCCTCGTCGATGGCGCGGTAGCTGGCGAGATGGCCAAGGCCGCCATCGGCGTCGACGACGACGCAGGCCGGCGCCGTTCGGGTGGCGGTCACCGCCGGGGCCGGGTTGACCCGCCCGTTCTGCAGCTGGTCGAGATAGAACGGGATCAGCCGCAGGCCATGGGTGTCGACGCCGCGGGCCGAGGCATCGGTCATCGCCCGCGCCGTCGCCGCCGCGCTGTCATCCGACATCCCGGCGCCACGCAGCAGCGCCGCCGCGAACTCCTCCAGCACCGCCCGCTGCAGGCGCACCCCGTCGAACCGTTCCATCCCGTCTCTCCGAAACCCTCTCGGCCGGCGCCGCCGCCGTTATGTCCGACTTGTGTAGCGCAGCACTCCGATGACCTCCAGGGCTTCTGCCCGGCACCTGGAATGTCCGACGTTTTCACCCGCTTTTTGGCCCGAAATGGGCATTTGGTGGCATTGACGCGGGGGCACCGGGGCTGCATGGTGCCGCCGCCCCGACGAGCGCCCCGCCTTGATGAGAGCCTGGGCGGGCCATCGCCGGGTCCCGTGTCCCCGAACGGATCGATGCCATGAGCGACAGCCCCCGGACCGTGACCCACTCAGACATGGCGAACGCCATCCGCTTCCTGTCCCTGGACGCGGTGGAAGCGGCGAAAAGCGGCCATCCCGGCATGCCGATGGGCATGGCCGATGTCGCCACGGTGCTGTGGAGCCGCTACCTGAAATTCGATGCCGCCCACCCGACCTGGCCCGACCGCGACCGCTTCATCCTGTCCGGCGGCCACGGCTCGATGCTGCTGTATTCGCTGCTGTACCTGACCGGGAACAACAAGATCACGCTCGACGAGATCAAGCACTTCCGGCAGCTGGGCCATCACACCGCCGGCCATCCCGAGGTGGACCACGAGGCCGGGATCGAGACCACGACCGGGCCGTTGGGCCAGGGCCTGGGCAACGCCGTCGGCTTCGCGCTGGCCGAGCGGATCCTGAACGCCCGCTTCGGCGACGACCTGGTCAACCACCACACCTGGGTCACCTGCGGCGACGGCGATCTCGAGGAGGGCATCAGCCACGAGGCCTGCTCGCTGGCCGGGCACCTCAAGCTCGGCCGGCTGATCGTGCTCTATGACGACAACCACATCACCATCGACGGCCCGACCTCGCTGTCCTTCAGCGACGACGTCCAGAAGCGCTTCGAGGGCTATCACTGGCACGTCCAGCGCATCGACGGCCACGACACCGACGCCATCACCGCCGCGATCGACGCGGCGCTGGCCGATGACCGGCCGAGCCTGATCGCCTGCAAGACCATCATCGGCTGGGGCGCCCCGAACAAGCAGGGCACCAGCGCGACCCATGGCTCACCGCTGGGCAAGGACGAGGTCGCCGCCACCCGCGCCAACCTGAACTGGCCCTACCCGCCCTTCGAGGTGCCGGAGGCGACGATCGCGGCCTGGCGCGAGATCGGCAAGCGCGGCGAGGCCGAGCGACTGGCCTGGGACCAGCGCCTCCTGAAGACGCCGGCCGAGACCCGCGCCGCCTTCCGCCAGGCCAACACCGGCGCCCTGCCTTCCGGCCTCGACGGCATCCTGGCCAAGTTCAAGGCCGAGATTTCCGAGGCCAAGCCGAGCCTGGCCACCCGCGTCGCCTCCGGCCAGGTGCTGGAGCTGCTGGTGCCGGCGATCCCGGAGCTGATCGGCGGCTCGGCCGACCTGACCCCGTCGAACAACACCAAGACCAAGGCCTCGACCGATATCGAGCCCGGCAAGTATGGCGGCCGCTATGTCCGCTACGGCGTGCGTGAGCACGGCATGGCGGCGGCGATGAACGGCTTGGCCCTGCATGGCGGCGTCATTCCCTACGGCGCCACCTTCCTGACCTTCACCGACTATTGCCGCCCGTCGATCCGCCTGGCGTCGCTGATGCGCCAGCGCGTGGTCTTCGTCATGACCCATGACTCGATCGGCCTCGGCGAGGACGGCCCGACCCACCAGCCGGTCGAGCATGTCGCGGCGCTGCGGGCGATCCCGCATCTGATGGTGTTCCGCCCCTGCGACGCGGTCGAAACGGCCGAGGCGTGGCAGATCGCGCTGGAGACCGAGGACGCCCCGTCGGTGCTGGCGCTGACCCGCCAGAACCTGCCGACGCTGCGCCTGAACGCCAATGCCGAGAACCTGTCGGCCAAGGGCGGGTATGTGCTGCGGGAGGCGACCGGCACGCCGCGCGTGCTGCTGGTGGCCACCGGCTCGGAGGTGTCGATCGCCAATGAAGCGCGCGACGCGCTGGAGGCCGAGGGCATCGGCACCCGCCTGGTCTCGATGCCCTGCACGACCCTGTTCGACCGCCAGCCGTCCGACTATCGCCGCCGGGTGCTGGGCCAGGGCGTGGTCCGCATCGCCGTGGAAGCGGGTGTGCGCCAGGGCTGGGACCACTATATCGGCTCGGAGGGCAGCTTCGTCGGCATGACCCGCTTCGGCGCCTCGGGCCCCTACGACCAGCTGTACAAGCATTTCGGGATCACGGCCGAGGCGATTGTCGCCGCCGCCAAGGCCAAGCTGTAACGCCGATGCCGGGAACCAGCCCTTCCCGCAAGGAAGGGAACCGGGTTGGTTCCCCATGCGCTATCGGTACAAGACCATCGGATCGGAGAAGACGACAATGGCCGTTAAGGTTGCCATCAACGGGTTCGGGCGCATCGGGCGCCTGGTGCTGCGGGCGCTGATCGAATCCGGGCGCAAGGACATCGAGGTCGTTGCGATCAACGACCTCGCCGACGTCAAGACCAACGCCCATCTGCTGAAATATGACAGCGTCCACGGCCGGGCGCCGTTCGATGTCCAGGTCGAGGGCGACACGCTGATCGTCAACGGCCACGGCATCAAGGCGGTGCAGCAGCGCGACCCGACCCAGCTGCCCTGGGGCGCGATGGGCGTCGAGATCGCGTTGGAGTGCTCGGGCATCTTCACCAAGCGCGATGACGCCGCCAAGCAGCTGACGGCCGGCGCCAAGAAGGTGCTGATCTCAGCGCCGGCGACGGACGAGGACCTGACGGTCGTGTACGGCGTCAACCACGACAAGTTGACCGCCGCGCACACGATCGTCTCCAACGCCTCCTGCACCACCAACTGCCTGGCGCCGGTCGCCTGGGTGCTGCATGACGCGGTCGGCATCGAGCACGGCTTCATGACCACGATCCACAGCTATACCGGCGACCAGCGCATCGTCGACACGATGCACAAGGACCTGCACCGGGCCCGGGCCGCGGCACTGAACCTGATCCCGACCTCGACCGGCGCCGCCAAGGCCGTCGGCAAGGTGCTGCCGGAGTTGAAGGGCAAGCTGGACGGCACCTCGATCCGGGTGCCGTCGCCGAACGTCTCGGTCGTGGACTTCAAGTTCGTCGCCAAGCGCCCGACCACGGTCGAGGAGGTCAATGCAGCGATCAAGCAGGCCGCCGGCGGCAAGCTGAAGGACATCCTCGGCTTCTACGAGGAGGATCTGGTGTCGACCGACTTCAACCACGACGCCCGCTCGTCGATCTTCGCGATCAACGAGACCAAGGTCATCGACGGCACCTTCGTGCGGGTGATGAGCTGGTACGACAACGAATGGGGCTTCTCGAACCGGATGGGCGATACCGCGATCGCCATGTCCCAGGCCCGCTGATCCGGGACCACTGGTTCAGCAAGACAAGAGGGCGGCTTCGGCCGCCCTCTCTTTTTTGCCGACCCTCAATCGGGCTTGGCGACGTGCCAGGCGCCGCCGGCGCCATCGCCGGTGACGTCGCCCGCCTTCTGGTCCTTGATGTAGGTGTAGAGCGGCTTGCCGTCATAGGCCCACATGGCGGTGCCGTCGGTGCGCTGGACGATGGTCCATTCGCCCATGGCCATCGCGCCGGCCGCAGCCTTGAACGGCGGCCAGTTGGTGGCGCATTTGTCATAGCAGTTGGACTTTCCGGCTTCGTCCTTGTCGTAGACGTAGAGCGTCATGCCCTTCGCGTCCGTATAGACCTCGCCGGCCGAGGTCTTCATGGTCTTCGCCGGGTCGTCCATGGCGAAGGCCGAAGCGGCGGCGAGCAGCCCCGCCGCGATGCCGATGGCGATGAGTTTCATGGCTTTCCTCCCGAGGCAGGCGCGACCGAGCGCGACCTCCTCCGACACAGTTCGCGCCGGCGCTGCCGGTGGTTGCGTCCACCCGCCTGCCGCTGCCTGAAAAATCGGCATTCTCGCCATGGCATCGGGATAGGGGGAAGCCTCGCGGCTCCCCCCTCCCACACCACCGGACATACGGGTCCGTATCCGGCGGTTCGGTGGATTAAGCGGAATGCGGCTTTGCGATGGAGACGAGGCCGAGGGCCTGAAGGGCGGCGATGGGGAAAGCAATGGCGAGGGCGGGGCTGTTGCTGAGCCGCCAGGGGC
>NZ_JBFRCU010000137.1:0-12353 GCF_052113205.1 Inquilinus sp. YAF38
CCCTGGTCGCGACCGGGGCGGCGCTGGCCGCCAGCGGCCATGCCAGCGCCGCCGCGCCGCAGATCCTGACCCGGCCGGCGGTCTTCCTGCACGCCATCGGCATCGCCATCTGGGCCGGGGCGCTGCTGCCGCTGGGGCTGCATCTGCGTGCCGGCGGGCCGGAGGCCGCGGCGGCGCTGCGCCGCTTCTCCGCCCTGATCCCTTTTGCCGTCCTGCCGCTGGCGGCGGCCGGCATCCTGCTGGCCGTGGTCCAGCTCGGCCATGTCTCGGCGCTGTGGACCACCGCCTATGGCTGCGTCTTCCTGGTCAAGCTGGCGCTGCTGCTGGCGCTGTTCGGCCTGGCTGGGCTGAACCGCTGGCGCCTGACCGCCCCGGCCGAAGCCGGCGACCGCCGGGCCGTGCGGCGGTTGGCCCGCTCGGTCGCGATCGAGACGGCGCTGGTGTTGGCGATCTTCGCCGCGGCCGCGACCTGGCGCTTCACCCCGCCGCCGCGTGCGCTGGCGGAGGCCGACGCCCGGCCGGCCGCGATCCACATCCACACCGCTCCGGCGATGGCCGACCTGGCCATCACCCCCGGCCGGACCGGACCGGTCGCGGCCTCGATCGTGGTGCTGACCGGCGATTTCGGGCCGCTGGACGCGAAGGAGGTGACGCTGGTGCTGTCCAACCCCGCCGCCGGGATCGAGCCGATCCGGCGCAAGGCGGCCAAGAGCGACGACGGCAGTTGGCGGGTCGACGGGCTGATCATCCCGGTGCCGGGCCGCTGGACCGCGCGGATCGACGTGCTGATCTCGGATTTCGAGATCGCCAAGCTGGAGGACGTGATCGATATCCGGCCTTAATGGATCCTGGACTGGCACGAAAATATTGAGCCGTCATGGCGAGCCGCCCTTTACGCCTATTAGGGGCGTGGCCATCCAGGGCAGCTCGCACCCACTCTGGATGGCCACGTCGCTGCGCTCCTCGCCATGACGAGGGGTGAAGAACCGATCTCAAAGCCCGCTGGTATCAGACAGGCCCGAGCAGGCGCATCACCCAGATGCCGAGGGCGAGCCAGGGGCCGAAGGCGATGGCGGTGTGCCGTGACAGTTGCCCGCGGGCCGAGGCGAGGGTGACCATCAGCGCCGCCCCGGCGCCAACCAGAATCACCCAGGGCAAAGCCTGCCAGCCGAGCCAGGCGCCGCCGGCCGCCAGCAGCTTGGCGTCGCCGAGGCCGAGCCCGTCGCGGCCGCGCAGCCGGCGATAAGCGACGGCGAGGCTGGCGAAGAGGAGATAGCCGACGGCGGCACCGATCGCCCGGTCCGCCGGCGGGACGCCTGGCTCGACCAGCGCCGCGAGCAGCCCGGCCACGACCAGCGGCAAGGTCAGCATGTCCGGCAGCAGCCCGGTGCGGCGGTCGATGGCGCCGAGCAGCAGCAGCCCCCAGCCGAGCAGGCAGGTGCCGGGCATCAGGGCGGCGTCGCCGGCCAGCGCCAAGAGCGCGATGCCGATCGCCGCCAGCTCGATCACCGGATGGGACGGATCGATGACGCCGCCGCAGCTGCGGCAGCGGCCGCGCAGGCCGACCCAGCTGAGCACCGGCACCAGGTCACGCAGCGCCAGCGGCTGCCGGCAATGGTCGCAGCGCGAGCGGTCGACCAGCAGGCCGCGGACATCGTCCGGCAGGCGATGCGCCGCGGCGGCGAGAAAGCTGCCGACGATCGGCGAGACGGCGAGCAGCCCGATCTGGACCGGGGTCACGCCGCTATGGTCGCAGCGGACGCGGCTGCCCGCCGGCGGTGCGCGGCCGCAGCGCCTGCATCCGCGAGCGCAGCTCCTCGGCGATCGCCTGGGCGTCGGCGGCGTTGCGGATCACCCGCGGGGTGATGAACACGACCAGCTCGGTCCGGTCCCGGCTGTTGGTGGTCGAGGAGAACAGGTTGCCGAGCAGCGGGATGTCCTGCAGCACCGGCACGCCGCCGCGCCCGTTCTGCTGGTTCTCCTGGATCAGTCCGCCCAGCACCACGGTCTGGCCGTTGGCGACCGAGACGATCGAGCCGATGCGGCGGGTCGAGATCGTCGGCGCCAGCGCGTCGGCCTCGCTGGAGGCGGCGTTCTCGACGATGCTCGAGACCTCCTGCTGCACGTCCATGCTGACGTCGCTGTTGGAGTTGATCCGCGGCGTCACCTTCAGGATCACGCCGGTGTCCTTGTACTCGATGTTGCTGATCACCGGCGAATTGGCGTCGTTGGTCGACTGGCTCTGCTGGGTCCGCACCGGCACCTGGTTGCCGACCTGCAGCCGTGCCGTCTGGTTGTTCAGCACCGCCAAGGTCGGGGCCGAGACCACCTTGACGTTGGTGATCGAGGAGAGCGCGTTGAGGACCACCCGCGACCCGGCGCCGGAAATCACCACGTTCAGGCCGCTGCCCACGGTCGGCTGCGGCGCGACCGATTGCCCGCTCGCCGGGGTACCGGTGGTGAAGCCGCCGGAGAAGTTGCCGGATTCGAGGTAATACTGGACGCCGTATTGCAGCCGGTCGTTCAGCGTCACCTCGGCGATCGTCGCCTCGATCACCACCTGCAGCGGGCTGGCGTCGATCGCGCGCAGCGCCGATTCGATCAGCCGGAACGCCGCCGGCCGGGCGCGGATCAGGAGCGCGTTCTTGTCCCGGTCCGGCACCACCCGCACCTCGCCCAGCCTGTCGAGCTTGAACACCGCCGCCTTGCCGGCCTGGGCGCCGGCGAGGCCGAGGATCGAGGCGTCGCCTTCCTTCTGCTGGGCATTGAAATCGATCGGCGCGAATTGCGACGTTGTGCCCGTGCCCGTCTGCCCCGAGGCGGGCTGACCGGTGTTGCCCGTGGTGCCGGTGCCGGCCGCATTGGCCTGGTCGGTGCCGTTGCTGCTGCTGGTGTTGAGGCCGAGGCCGCGGGYGACGTCCGAGCCGAGCTCATCGTCGAAGGGCGAGGCGCCGGCCTCGTCGACCTTGCCGAAGGCTTGGCCCAGCACCCGCGCCATGTTCGCCGCGGTGCCGTTCTGCACCATGTAGACGTAGACCCGCTCCTCGTCGGAATCGCCCTGGTCCAACCGCCGGATCCAGCGGCCGGCCTCGTTCAGCTTGTCGACGCGGGAGGACACCACCAGCACGGCGTTCAGCCGCTCGACCGGCATGAAGTTGATCAGCCCCTTCAGCGGGCCGCGGTCGGGCGCGCCGCCGAACACGGCGCTGAGCTCCTTGATCACCGCCTCGGGCTGCGCCTGCTTCAGCGGAAAGATCCCGGACGACATGCCGCGCAGCCAGTCGACATCGAAGGACTGCACGGTGGCGCCGAGCGCCGCCCGGTCGCCGCTGGTGCCGGAGATCAGCACCAGGTTGCGGGTCGGGTCGACGCGCACCAGCTCCGGATTGGTCGCGGGTGCGATCAGCGGGCCGATGGTCTCGGCCGAGACGTTGCGCAGCGGGATGATGGTGATGCCGTAGCCAGCCGGCAGCGGCTTCGGGTCGCTGCCGAGCTGCAGCACGGTACGGCCGGACACCGCCTCGCCCAGCGGCACGATGCGATACCCGGCCCGGGCGTCCTGCACCAGCGCGGCGCCGGTGGCGCGCAGCACCGTCTCCAGCATCGCGACCAGGTCGTCCGGCTTGATCGGCCCCTGGGTCGACAGCGTCACCGTGCCGGTGACCCTGGGATCGATGGTGTAGGGCTGGTGCAGCAGGTCGCCCAGCACCGCCTGCACCACCTGGGCCAGGTCGGCATTGTTGAAATTGACCTGGTAGCCGCCGGGCTGCGCCTGGATCGGCGCGCCCATCGCCGCCGGCTCGCCCGGGACCGCGTCGATGCCGGGATACACCTGGGCCTGGCGCACCGGCTGGGTCCGGCCGGTCGAAGACACCACATTGGAGCGTGAGCGGGCGTCGGCGGGCGCGGCCAGGGACCGGTTGGCCAGGTCGTCGAACATCGAGGGCGCTTGGTCCGGCTTCTGCTGCCCGCACGAGATCAGCGCGAGCAGCAGCGGAACCCCAAGGATTCTGAAGGAAAACACCCTGAAACCCACTGAAGACATCCCCCGCTGCAACGCCGAGCCATAACCGACCGGCCCCCGCACCACAAGTGACAAGCGCAGTGGGCCTCGATTCGAGCAGAATTGTTGCATTCATGTTAAGTTTTATTGAAATCGGCCGAGCAACCTATTGATAAGACAAAAACATTTCGTTTGACCGCCGTCCCGGCACCGCCGAGATTGCCGGTCGCCCGCCGTCCGGCGATGATGGGATGCGCGCGGCTGCGTTGGGGGACCGGCACCGGAAGGGCAATGTTGAGACCGCTCCTGGATATTCTCGTCGAGCTCGGGAAGCTGGGCCCCGAGGATCGGGCGCGTGTGTCGCGCCTGCAGGAGAATTCGAGTGACGGCGTGCCGGCGCTGCTGTCCAAGCTGGGGCTGGTGTCCGGCCGCGACCAGGCGCTGGCCCTGTCGCTGCAGCATGGCGTGCCGCTGGTCGGCCGCGACGCCTTTCCTCCGGCGCCGCTGTTCGACGGCAGGCTGTCATCGCGCTTCCTGCGTGAATCCCGGGTCCTGCCGCTGGCCGAGGCCGAGGACGGCGTGGTTCTGGCCATGGCCGATCCGGGCGACGCTTATGCCCGCCAGGCGGTGGAGCTGGCGACGCGCCGGCCGGTCCGCCCCTGCGTCGCCGCCACCGAGGATCTGGATGACGCCTTCGCCCGCTACTTCGACAGCGGCCGGTCCGCGGTCGAGCGCATCGTCGACGACATCGGGGCCGAGACCGAGGAAGCGGCCGGCGATCCGGACGTGCAGCATCTGCGCGACCTGGCGCAGGAGGCGCCGGTCATCCGCCTGGTCAACCAGATCTTCAGCGACGCGATCCGGATGCACGCCTCGGACATCCATGTCGAATGCTACCGCGACGAGGTGAAGGTCCGCTACCGCATCCACGGCCTGCTGCGCGAGATGAAGGCGCCGCCAGTGCGGCTGGCCCCGGCGCTGATCAGCCGGATCAAGATCCTGTCGAAGCTGGACATCGCCGAGCGCCGGCTGCCGCAGGACGGGCGCGCCCGCTTCACCGTCGGCGGCCGCAGCATGGACATGCGCGTCGCCACCGTGCCGACCCTGCATGGCGAGAACGTCGTCATCCGCCTGCTCGACACCGCCGGCATGGACATCGAGCTGTCCGCGATCGGCTTCGCGCCGGAGGTCGAGGCGCTGCTGATGAAGCAGCTGGCGCGGCCGCACGGCATCCTGCTGGTCACCGGCCCGACCGGCAGCGGCAAGACCACGACCCTATACGGCGCGCTGCGGATCCTGAACCAGCCGAGCCGCAAGATCCTGACCGTCGAGGATCCAGTCGAATACCAGATCAAGGGCGTCAACCAGATCAACGTCCGCCCCCAGATCGGCCTCGACTTCGCCCGGGTGCTGCGGTCCTGCATGCGCCACGACCCGGACGTGATCATGGTCGGCGAGATCCGCGACGGCGAGACCGCGAACATCGCGGTGCATGCCGCGCTGACCGGACACCTGGTGCTGTCGACGCTGCACACCAACAGCGCCACCGGGTCGATCAACCGGCTGCTCGACATGCATGTCGACGGCTATCTGCTGACCTCGACCATCGCCGGGGTGATCGGCCAGCGCCTGGTGCGGCGGCTGTGCCCGGAATGCCGCCGCCCGGTCGACACCCCGGCCGGGCTGGTGGAGCGCGCCGCCGCCGCCCGGCCGCTGGCGGCGGCGACGCCGCAGCTGTACGAGGCCGTCGGCTGCAGCGCCTGCGACGACCTCGGCTACACCAGCCGGATCGGCATCTTCGAGTATTTCGTCCCGGACGACGAGATCCGCGAGCTGCTGCGCGACCGCATCTCCACCGCCGCCCTGACCCAGGCGGCGCGCCGGGCCGGCATGGTCACGATGTATGAGGACGGGCTGCACAAATGCCTGGCCGGCCTTACCACGCTGGACGAGGTCCACCGCGTCACCGAGGAGTGGTGAGGCGATGCCGGTCTTCGCATACAAGGCGATCGATGGCAGCGGCGCGGTGGTCGAGGGCCGGGCCGAGGCGGCGGACGAGGCCGGCCTGACGGCGAAGCTGGAGGCGACGGGCATCCTGCCGCTGAGCATGGCGCCGGTGCGGGCCCAGGCCGCCGGCCGCAGCAGCACCGCGGCCGGCGGCCTGGGGCGCCGCCGCGGACCGAAGCCCGGCGACATCACGACGATGACGCGCGAGCTGGCGATCCTGGTGGCCGCCGGCCAGCCGCTGGAGCAGGCGCTGGTGACGCTGGCGCACGGCACCGGCCCGATCGCCGCCCTGTCTGGCCAGGTGCTGGCGCGGGTGCGAGCCGGCGCCAGCCTGAGCACGGCCCTGGAGGAGCAGGGGCCGGTGTTCCCGCGGCTGTATGTCAACATGGTCCGGGCCGGCGAGAGCTCCGGCACGCTCGACGTGGTGCTGGAGCGGCTGGCCGAGCTGCGCGAGCGCGGCGAGAAGACCCGCGAGATGGTGGTCTCGGCCATGCTGTACCCGGCCATCCTGGTCGTCGTCTCGCTGTCTTCCGTGTTCCTGCTGCTGACCTTCGTGGTGCCGCAGTTCGAGACCATCTTCAAGGATGCCGGGGCGGCGCTGCCGACGCCGACCGCCATCGTCATCGCCATCGGCCGCTTCTGCCAGGACTATGGCTGGATGGTCGGCCTCGGCGTCGTCGCCGCGGTGATCGCGGTGCGCCGCATCCTGGCCCAGCCCGGGCCGCGCCTGGCCTGGGACCGCGCCATGCTGCGCCTGCCGCTGATCGGCCCGCTGGTTCGCACCCTGGCGACTGCCCGGTTCTGCCGCACCCTGTCGACCCTGGTCGGCAACGGCGTCGACCTGCCCTCGGCCATCGCCCTGTCGCGCGACGTGGTCTCGAACACCGCGGTCAGCGCGGCGATGGAGACCGTCATCACCGGCGTGCGGCAAGGGCGCGGGCTGGCCGACCCGCTGGCCGAGATCGGCATCTTCCCGCCGCTCGCCGTGCAGATGCTGCGGGTCGGCGAGGAGACGGGGCGGATCGACATGACCTCGGCGCATGTCGCCGACGCCTATGAGCGCAAGCTGGAAGCCGCGATCAAGCGGCTGGTCACGCTGGTCGAGCCGGCCCTGATCATCATCCTCGGCCTGGCGGTGGGCGGCATCGTCATGTCCATTCTGCTGGCCGTAATCAGCATCAACGACCTCGCCTTCTGAGAGACCATGCCCGAGCTTCCGAACCACACGTCCGCCATCCGCCGCAGCCGCCAGGCCGGCTTCACCCTGATCGAGCTGCTGGTCGTGCTCGTCATCCTCGGCCTCTTGGCCGGGCTGGTGGGGCCGCGGATCCTGTCCTATCTGGGCGGCGCCCGGGCGGATTCGGCGCGGCTGCAGATCGAGAACTTCAAATCCGCGCTCGACCTCTATGCCATCGATGTCGGCGGCTATCCGACCACCGCCCAGGGGCTGAAGGCGCTGATGGCCAACCCCGGCGGGGTGCGCGGCTGGAACGGGCCGTATCTGCGCAGCAACGCGCTGCCGGACGATCCGTGGGGCAGCGCCTACAACTACCGGGCGCCGGGGCAGCACGGCGCATTCGACCTGTACTCGCTGGGCGCCGACAAGCGGGAGGGCGGCAGCAGCGATGACGCCGACATCACCAGCTGGTGATCGGGCCTCGGCCCGGACCGACCGCGGCTTCACCCTCCTGGAGCTGCTGGTGGTCCTGGTCATCCTCGGCGTCGTGGCGGCGCTGGTGCCGCCGATGCTGGCGCGCGGCTCGGCCCAGGCCCAGCTGAAGCGCACCGTGGCGACGCTAGCGTCGGAGCTGCGGCAGGCGCGCAGCGACGCCATCCTGCGCGACGGGCCGCAGGGCGTGGTGATCGACCCGGTCGGCCGCAGCTTCGGCCCGGTCGCGGCGCCGCTGCGCCACCGCATCGCCGACGGCATCGCGGTCGACGTCACCAGCGCCGGGATCGCCGCCGACCCCGACGGCCGGCCGGGCATCCGCTTCCTGCCGGACGGAAGGTCGACCGGCGGCACCATCCGCCTAGCCGGCCAGGGCCGCGCCTACCGGGTCGAGGTCAACTGGCTGACCGGCCGGGTGCGGATCGTGGAGGCCGGCGATGAAACGTGAGCGCGGCTTCACCTTGATCGAGGTGGTGGTCGCCCTGACCATCCTGGGGCTGATCCTGACCGTGATCTTCCGGATCTTCGGCACCGGGCTGACCGGCCTGGCCCGCGCCGACGGGCTGCAGCGCGCCGCCATCGTCGCCGAGGGGCTGGCGGCGCAGCTGGACAGCCTGCCGACGCCGCTGCGCATCGGCGCCACGGCGTCCGGCGAGACCGATGACGGCTATCGCTGGCGGATCGTCGCCGATGGCTGGGACCAGGCGCCGCGCCAGACCGTGACCGTGGGCGGGCGCCAGGCCCGGCTGGCCCGGCTGCGCATCGCCGTCGAGGCCGCGTCGAGCCCGCGCTTCGAGATGACCACCCTGGCGCTGGTGGCGGTGCAATGAGCGCCCCCGACCAGCGCGGCTTCACGCTGCTCGAGACCATCATCGCCATGGTGGTGCTGGCGCTGATCATGGTGCTGCTGACCGGAGGCCTGCGCTTCGTCACCGCCGGCTGGGACCGCGGCGCCCGGGCGGTCGAGGCGTCGGAGACCATCGCTTTGGTGCAGTCGACGCTGCGGCGCGAAGCGGCGGCGGCAAGGCGCCTGACCTGGCAGGCCCAGCCCGGCGCCAAGCCTGCCGCCACCTTCCGCGGCGATGCCGACCGGGTCGGGCTGGTGGTGGCCGATCCCGGCTTCCCGAGCGAACCCGGCCTGGCCGTCGCCTTCTTCTATGTCGATGTGCAGCCCGGCCAGTCGACCCTGCGCTATTCCCGCGCCCGCTTCAACCCGCGGCTCGGCAGCTTCGCCGAGGCCAAGCCGACCGACGACCTGGTCCTGAGCCGGGGGCCTGTCCAGTACAGCTTCGACTATTTCGGCACCGTGCCCGGCGAGCAGCGGCCGCGCTGGATCTCGCCCTGGCCGGACCTGGAGGCGCCGCCGCGGCTGATCCGCCTGCGCAGCCGCGACGCTGAGGGCTTGGCAGCGTGGCCCGACATCGTGGTGCCCCTGTCGGTCGACCTCGAAGCCGCCTGCGTCCGCACCATCACGGCGACGACCGGCCCCACCCCGGATGCGCAGCAGCCGGCGGGACAGAACGCGCCGTCAGGGCCGCAGGCCGGCCAGCCGCCGCGACGGCAGCAGCCCCCGCGCCAGCCTCAGGAGGGCACGCAGGCCGCGGCCGAGCCCCCCGGTGCCCCCGCCGCCCCTCCCGCCGCGGGCGCGGACGGTTTCTGCAGCCTGTCGGCCCAGCGCGATGCCAAAGCCGGCTGACCCCCGCCCCGCCGACCCGAGACAACGCCCGGTGGTTCCGGCGTTGCCGCTCCCGCTTGGGCAGCCGCGTGCTTCTTTTGAGTCCCCCCGCAAGGGGAGGGGGGACAATAAGGGGGACGACGCGACGGTCTCTCGGGAGGGCGAGCGCGGCATTGCCCTGGTGATCGTGCTGTGGACGCTGGTCATGCTGGCGATGCTGACCATCGGCTTCAGCCTGAGCAGCCGCACCGAGGCCCGGGTCGCCGCCAACGGCGCCGAGGAGATCCGCCTGCGGGCGCTGCTGCGCGGCGGCGTCGAGCTAGCGGTGCTGGGCCTGGGCACCGCCGATGACGACCGCGGCTGGCGCGCCGACGGCACCCCCTATCCCGCCGAGCTCGGCGATGACCGCATCGTCGTGCGCATCCGCGACGAGGCCGGCCGGGTCGACCTGAACCGGGCCGATGAGGAGACGCTGCAGCGGCTGATCGCGGTGGTGCTGGGCACGCCGGAACAGGCACCGCGCCTGGCGGCAGCGATCCTGCGTCGGCGCGGCGGCGACCAGGGGCGCCACCCGCCCGGCGCGGACCAGGCCGGCCAGCCCGTGAGCCGGCCCGAGCCCACCCGGCCCGCCCCAGCGCCGGATCCGGACGACCCGGCCGCGCTGACGCGCCCGTTCCAGTCGGCCGAGGAGCTGCGCATGGTGCCCGGCATCAGCCGCACCCTGGCCGATGCGCTGATGCCGCTGGTCACCGTCCTGTCACCGGCCGCCGGGATCGACCCCTTCGCCGCCGACCCGCTGGTGCTGCAGGCCCTGCCCGGCGTCACCCGTGCCCAGGCCGAGGCGGTGGTGCGCGCCCGGCAGCAGCGGCCGGCGCCGACGCCGGAGCGGCTGGCCGCGCTGCTGCCGCAGGATCTCGGAGAAAAACTACGCACCGGGCCCGGACCGGTCTACAGCGTCAGCGTCGAGACCGCGACCGCCCGCGGCGCGCGCGGACGGGTCGAGGCGGTGATCTGGGTCGCCGCCGACGGCGAGAGCTTCTATCGTATCCTGGACTGGCGGGAGGCCGGCTTCGGCCGGCGCGTGGGGGAGGACCCGGCATGATCGCCGGCATGGGCCGCCGAGCGGCGGTGTTTCTGCGCTGGTGGGGGCGCGAGCTGGCCGGGCTGGTGCCCGACCGCTGGCTGTTCCGCCCGATGCTGCGCCGGCGCCGGCTGATCCTGCTATGGCGCGAGGACGGCGCCCGGCTGATCGAGACCCGCGGCCGCCGCGTGCTGCGCGAGGTGCCGCTGGGCCATGTCCCGGCCGGCGGCCCGCAGCGGCGTGGCGCCGAGGTGGTGCTGCGCTTCCCGGCCGAGGCCGGGCTGCGCCGCCGCATCATGCTGCCGCGCGAGGCCGAGGCGGCTTTGGGCCGGGTGCTGCGCTTCGAGATCGACCGGCTGACCCCCTGGCCCCCCGGCACCGCCGCCTTCGCCGCCCGCCGGCTGCCCCCGACCGGCGACGCCGCCACCATCGCGGTCGAGCTGACGGCGATGCCGCGCGAGCAGGTCGATTCCGCGGTGCAGGCGGCCCGCGCCGCCGGCTGGATGCCCAATGTGGTCGACCTGGCCGGCGAGGATCCGCTGGCGCCGCCGGGGCCCGATCTGCGCCACGACATCGATGCCGAGCGGCGGCGGGCGCTGCGCCGGCTGGCCTGGCTCGGCGGGCTCGGCCTCGGCGCCCCGGCCGCGATCGCGGCGGCCTGGCTGGCCTGGACCGTCGCGGCGCATTGGGCCGTGGTGTCGGATCTGCGCGCGCAGGTGGCCACGGCCCGGGCCGCGACCGCACCGGCCAGCGCCCTGCAGGCGGAGATCCGGGCGCTGGAGGAGGCCGGCTCCTATCTCGGCGCCCAGCGCCGCGCCACGCCCTATGTCTCGACCCTGATCGAGACCGTCAGCCGGACCCTGCCCGACGGCGCCTGGCTGACCGAGCTGTCGCTGGACCAGGGCACCCTGCGGCTGGGCGGCTTCGCCGATGATGCCGCCAGTCTGATCCCGGTGCTGTCGGCGCTGCCGCAGTTCCAATCCGTCGCCTTTGCCGCGCCGAGCGTGCGCGACCCGCAGCGCGGCCAGGATCGCTTCGCCGTCAGCGCCACGCTGGTGCCGGGGGCGCAGCAGCCATGAATATCGATCTCAGCCCCGCGGCCCGCCGCCTGATCGCCATCGGCCTGCTGCTGCTGGTCTTGGCCGGGCTCGGCCTCGGCTTCGCCGCCGGGGCGGTCGCCATCCGCGACGCCGACGACACCGCCGCCGGGCTGCGGCAGGAGCTGGCGCTGCTGGCCCGGCTGGCGCTGACCCGCGACCGGCTGGAGGAGCGCAAGGCCGCCCTGGTCGCCGCGGCGGGCGGCGAGACCCCGGCGCTGCAGGGCGCCAGCCCGGCGATCGCCGGCGCGGCGCTGCAGCAGCTGGTCTCGGGCGTCGTCGCCGCCCAGGGGGGCCGGATCGACAGCATGACCGTGCTGCCGGCGGTGGCCGATCCCGGCGGCTACAGCCGGGTCGGGCTGCGTGCCAGCTTCGGCGCCCGGATCGAGGCGCTGCGCAACATCCTGCAGGCCTTCGAGGCCGGGGCGCCGCCGCTGTTCATTCCCGCCTTCACCATCCGCACCGAATCGACCGAAGGCGAGGAGGATCCGGAGCTGACGGTCTCGGTCGATGTCTATGGCGTGATGCGCCGGCCGGAGGGCAGCTGACATGGCTTGGCATCCCCTGACCCGGCTCCTGGTCGTGCTCGGTCCCCTCGCGATCGGCGTGTCCTATCTGATCGAGCCGGACGACCCGGCCGCGGTGCCGGCCGTCGTGCGATCCGGCAACGCCCAGGCGGCCCTGCCGCCGGCAGCGCCGGCCGCGGAACCGCCCACGCCCCTGCTGGCGCCGGAGCTGCCGGACCTGACCGAGACGGTGGACCGGCCGCTGTTCAACCCGAGCCGCCGCGGCCCGCAGCCCCCGCCGCCGGAAGCTGAGGC
>NZ_JBFRCU010000138.1:0-12323 GCF_052113205.1 Inquilinus sp. YAF38
GCATGTGCTCCGGCCCGACATAGGAGTGGCCGAGCTGGCGCGAGATCAGGAAGGCCTGGTCCAGCGCCGCCTTCATCCGCGGCGACACGCCGATCTCGGTGCGCGGCCCGGCCTGATCGGTGCCGCGCACCGCGTTCTGGTCGATATAGGCGCGCAGCTCCTCCGGCGAGATCTTGAAGCGCCGCAGGATCGCCTGGATCACCTCGCTGTCCGCCAGCTCGTACAGCAGGTGCTCGGTGTCGACCTCGTTCTTGCCGAACTGGATCGCGCGAGCGGCGGCGCGCTGCAGCAGCTCCTTCGCCTGCTGGCTGAAATGGCTCTGCAGGTTCAGCGCGGCCTGCTCGGGGCCGGGCGGGCCCCGCCGCGGCGTGCCGCCGGCCGGCACGGTCTGGCCGAAGAAATCCTCCAGCCCGGAGCCGCGGACCAGCGCCTCCAGCGGCGAGATCGGGCGCTGCTGGCGGGCGAGCTGCTGGTAGTGGACATCGCAGACATCGAGCTGCCGGCGCTGGCCGTTCTGCAGCACGGTGATGCGCACGGTGGCGGGCCGCTCCTTGCAGATGTCGCAGAGCTTCTGGGGCATGGTGACGACTCCGGGTCCGGATCGGCCTTCGGCCTGTTGCGGGACGGCCCGGCACGAATCCGGGTCGGAAGTTGGGCTGCTCCCCGTTCCCGCCAACGTCTGGCGTCGGCGGCGGTTCCGGCGCGGGGCCATCATGCACCCGCCGAAACGCGAATTTAAGCATCGCTTCGGCAGCATCCTTCCGGTCAAGACGGATCGGACGCCATGGCAGCCGGCGGCCTGCCGCTTCTTGCGAGCCATGGCCCGCGCTATACTGCCTTCGCTGCGGGCGACAAAAGAACTACGAATAAAATCAATATACCAGGGAGTGAAATCATGTCGGACGTCTCTCCGGAACTGCTGATGGACACGGTGTTCGGATACTTCCGCACCTCCGCGATCAAGGCCGCGATCGAGCTCGATGTCTTCACCGCCATCGCCGAGGGGGCCGACACCGTCGCGGCGATCGGCCGGCGCTCGGGCGCCGCGGAGCCTGGACTCCAGGCGCTCGCCGACTATCTGACCGTCCTGGGATTCCTGGACAAATCCGGCGACAACTATCGGCTGACCGCGAGCTCGGCCGTGTTTCTCGATCGCCGCTCGCCGGCTTTTCTGGGCGACATCCACCGGTTTCTGGCCGCACCGGAGATGCTTGGGCTGGCCCTGACCGATCCAGCCGCCTTCGTCCGCAACGGCGGGTCCGTCGGCCCGGCCAACACGGCGCCGGAGGATCCCGTCTGGGTCGGCTTCGCCCGCCACATGGCGCCCTTCTTCGGACCGATCGCCCAGGCGACCGCCGCCCATTTCGCCGAGCTGACGCCGGCGCCCGGCCGAATTCTCGATATCGCTGCGGGCCACGGACTCTTCGGCATCGCGTTCGCGCGCCAGTTCCCGGCCGCCGAGGTGGTGGCGCTCGACTGGGACAATGTGCTGGACGTGGCCCGCGAGAATGCCGCCGCCGCCGGGCTGGGCGCCCGCTTCAAGACCCTGCCGGGCAGCGCCTTCGATGTCGCCTTCGACGGGCCTTACGATCTCATCCTGATGCCGAATTTCCTGCACCATTTCGACGAGGCGACCTGCATCGGTCTGCTCGGCAAGGCGCGCGCGGCCCTGGCGCCGGGCGGACGCGTGGCCATCGTCGAATTCGTGCCCAACGAGGACCGGGTCTCACCGCCGATGCCGGCCATGTTCGCCTACGTCATGCTGGCGACGACACCCGGGGGGACGTCCTTCCCGCCCAGCGCGCTGACGCGGATGCTGACCCAGGCCGGGTTCCGCCAACCGCACTTTGTACCTCTGGCACCCACGCCGCAGACCCTGGTGGTGGCGGAGGCAGCCTGAACGCCGCCGTTTGACCGGAGCGCGCGGACGGGCCCGTGCCTGGCAGCCGCCGTGGGAACTACCCCGCGGCCAGCCGGCGGAAAGCCGCGGGCGGGGCCGGATCGTCGAGGCGCCGGCGGATCGCCGCGGCGCAGTCCTCCGGGCGCAGCACCGAGGTGTCGAGCTCGAGATCGTAGAGTCCGGGCTGATGCACCTCGCGCTGCCAGCGCAGCACAGCGTCCGGCACCGGCTCATCGGCCGCGGCGACTGCGTATTCGCCCTCCCGCCCCGGTTGCCCGGCCCGGCGGCGGCGCATGATCTCCTCGATCGGGCAGCGCACCCCGACCAGCAGCGCCGGCAGGCCGGCCAGACGCCGGGCGCAGTCGCGCAGGATGCCGAGCGGCGCCGAATGGGCGTCGTGGTGGCCGAGATCGGCCACCACGTTCAGCCCAAGGCGGCTGTGGGCGGCGATCGACTCGTAGAGCGCGGCGTAGAGCAGCGGCACCCAGGCCTCGAGCTCCGGCCGCTCGCCGCCGGGCCGCAGCCCGATCCCAGGGTGGAGCCGCGGCGGCGTCACATGCCGGGCATGGACGTCGACGCCCAGGTTCATCCAGGGGCTGTCGAACCCCTCCTGGATGGCCGCGACGATGCTCGACTTGCCCGAGCGCGGCGCGCCGTTGAGGACGACGATCCACCCCGGCTTCGCGTCCTGGACCATGGCTCGGCCTCCTGTAGCTGCATCGATCGAACCGGTGCTGGTCAATCGCGACGTTGCAGCCGGGCCGTCAGATCGGTCAGGGTGGCGGCAACAATCGGGAGTCGCGGATGAGCGGTTCGATCCAGACCTTTCTGCTCACCCTCTCCRCCCTGTTCTCGATCGTCAACCCGATCGCGGCCGCCCTGATCTTCAGCCAGATCACCGCCGGCCGGTCGCATGGCGAACGCCTGCAGCTGGCGCGAAAGATCGGGGTCTATTCCGCCCTGGTCATGCTGGGGGCGCTGTGGGGCGGCGCCTATGTGCTGAGCTTCTTCGGCATCAGCCTGTCGGCGCTGCGCATCGCCGGCGGGCTGATCGTCGCCGCCAGCGCCTGGCGGCTGCTGCAATCGCCCGAGCTGCAGGAGGAGCGCAAGCAGGAGCAGGCGTCGGAGGCCGAGGGCATCGACGCGGTCGCCTTCTATCCGCTGACCATGCCCTTCACCACCGGCCCCGGCACCATCTCCGTCGCCATCGCCATCGGCTCGAACCTGCCGGTCGGCCAGCCGGATTTCCTGCCCTTCGTGCTCGGCGCCACGGCCGCCGCGCTGACGATGGCCATCATCGTCTGGATCGCCTATTCCTCGGCCGACCGGCTGGTCGCCTTCCTCGGCCATTCCCAGGTGCGGGTGCTGTCGCGGCTGATGGCCTTCCTGCTGCTGTGCGTCGGCACCCAGATCACGCTGGGCGGCATCAGCGATTTCGTCCGCTCGCTGACGCCGCCGTAGCGCGTGGCTGCTCAAAGGCCGTAGCGGGCGGCCGGGACGGCACGGGACAGGTTCGGGAACAGCGCCTGGCGGGCAGTCTCGACCGCGTTCCAGTCCGCCGCCTCCGGCAGCGACGGGATGGTCACGAACTCGCCCTGGTCGAACCCGGCCAGCGCGGCGTCGACCAAATCCTCGGCCCGCATCACCCGTTGCTGCATCTCCTGTGGCATGGAGGCGACCGGCGCGCCGGCGATGTCCCAGAACTCGGTCGCGGTGGCGCCGGGCAGCACCGCCTGGACGCGGATGCCCTTGCCGCCAAGCTCGTGGCGCAGCTGCTGGCTGAAGGCCAGGACGAAGGCCTTGCTGCCGCCATAGACGCCGTTCAGGAACTCCGGCGCCACGGCGACGATCGAGGAGATGTTGATCACCGCCCCGCCGCCGCGGGCGACGAAGCCGGGCACCGCCGCATAGGTCAGGCGGGTCAGCGCGGTCACGTTCAGGTCGATCATCGACTCCATCGCGTCGACATCGGCCTGCAACAGCGGGATGGCGGAGCCGAAGCCGGCATTGTTGACCAGCACGGTGATGCGGGAATCGGCGCGCAGCACCTCCTCCACCTCGCGCAGATCGTCCTTCTCGGCGAGATCGGCGACCAGCGGCGTCACCGTCCGCCCGGTCTCGGCGGACAGGCGCTGCGCCAGGGCGCCGAGGCGCTCGGCATTGCGGGCAACCAGGATCAGGTCGTAGCCGCGCTTGGCGAGGCGGTCGGCATAGATCGCGCCGATGCCCGAAGAGGCGCCGGTGATCAGGGCGGCGCCCAGGGTCTTGTCGGTGGTGGTCACGGTACTCTCCTTCAGAATGGGCACATGCCCATATTTCGGCGGGAAACAGCGGCCGTGCCGCCATCGTCCCGGGGGAATTTCAGTCCTTCAGCGTGCCCAGCCGCTCGTCATAGGCGATGTCGAGCAACGTGCTGCGCAACGCCTCCGCCTCGGTCTGGCCGAAGACCGCGTGGAACCGGGCCTGCGCCGCCTCCCACAGCCCGAGGGCCTGCTGCAGCCGCGCCCGCCCCTGCTCCGTCAGCATGATGTGGCGCCGGCGCCTGTCCTCGACGCCTTCCTTGAGGACGACGAGGCCGTCGCGCTCCAGCGGCCGCAGATTGTGGCCGAGGGCGGAGCGGTCGACCACCAGTGCCGCAGCCAGCTGCGCCAGGGTCGGCGGCCTGTCCGCCAACTCGTGTAGCTCGGCCAGGATCGCAAACTGGCTCGACCGCAGCCCAGAGGGCACCAGCGCGTCGTCGTAGAGCTGCGCGATCCGCCGCGATGCCTTGCGCATCGCGGTGGCGTTGCAGGAGAGAACGCCTTCCCTGGTGTTGCGCTCGGTCTTCATGGATGCCGATGTAGGCATGTGCCCATATCTCGTCAATGGGCACATGCCCATTTCTTTGATCCCCCCGCTCGGTCGATCGGCCTTGCCTGCCGCGCTCTCTCTGGATAGGTAATTAGCAATCTGGCGAAGTGTTCGGCGTGCGACCGATCCGAAATGGGAGAACGGGAATGGCCGAGTTGCGGGTGGACCGGGACGGCATCGCGCGAATCGAGCCGGTGATCCGGCCGCACATCCGGCGGACGCCGGTGGTCGAGGCCACGGGGCGCGATTTCGGCATCGATGCCGGTTCGATCAGCTTCAAGCTGGAGCTGCTGCAGCATGCCGGGTCGTTCAAGACCCGCGGCGCCTTTGCCAACCTGCTGACCCGCGACGTGCCGGCGGCGGGAGTCGCCGCGGCCTCGGGCGGCAATCATGGCGCGGCGGTGGCCCATGCCGCGGCGTCGCTGGGCCTGCCGGCGCGGATCTTCGTGCCGAGCATCTCCTCCCCCGCCAAGATCGAGCGGATCCGCCGCACCGGCGCCGATCTGGTGATCGGCGGCGACCGCTATGCCGACGCGCTGGCCGCCTGCGACGCCTGGGTCGCGGCCACCGGCGCCCTCTCGGTCCATGCCTTCGACCAGGCCGAAACCATGCTGGGCCAGGGCACGCTGGCGCTGGAGCTGGAGGGCCAGGCGCCGGATCTCGACACCGTGCTGGTCGGGGTCGGCGGCGGCGGGCTGATCGGCGGCATCGCCGCCTGGTATGCCGGACGGATTAAGGTCGTCGGGGTCGAGCCCGAGGCTTCGCCCACCCTGCACCGGGCCTTAGCGGCCGGCCGGCCGGTGGATGCCGAGACCGGCGGCATCGCCGCCGACAGCCTGGCGCCGAAGCGGATCGGCAAGCTGGTCTTCCCGGTGCTGCGGCAGCATGGGACCGCCGCGGTGCTGGTCACCGACGACGCGATCCGCGAGTCCCAGCGCGCCCTGTGGCAGGGCCTGCGCATCGTCGCCGAGCCCGGCGGGGCCGCCGTCTTCGCGGCGCTGCTGTCCGGCCGCTACCGCCCGGCCGCGGGCGAGCGGGTCGGCGTGGTGGTCAGCGGCGGCAACACCATGGCGGTCGATTTCGATCGCTGATAGCGGGGCTTGTGGAGTTCTTAGGAAGGACTCCGCCGCGCGCGGGCCGCATCTCTGGAACTGATCCTAGTGATTGCGAGCTGGGCTTGGCCGAGTCGACCGAAGTCAAGCAACAATCATGCTCACGGTGGATTACAATCCGATCTCGACCTGAATTGGAAGGATACAGGACAGGACTGAAAACTTTTTTCTGAATCCCACGGAACCTTATGGCTGTTCTCGGCTTGTGGCATTGACCGCAAGCAGAGCAGCCTCGCAGCAAAGGATCGCCGCAGCGTTCGGGCGGCGGGACTGCAGGGCAGGATGGGAGAGGTGCGATGTCGATGTTGAGCGACGAGATTCTGAAGTTCACCAAGGAGATCATCGTTGCCCACGTCTCCCACAATGCGGTGGACAGCGAGAGCCTGCCGGCCCTCATCCGGAACGTGCATCTGTCGCTGATCGAAGCCCGCGGCGTGGCGATCCGGCAGGATCCGGCAACCGACGCCGAGCCGGCGACAAACGCCAAGGAGGGCGGCAGGACGCAGGACGATACTGCGGCCGCCTCCCCCCACTCCGTTCCGGCCGTGCCCGTGTCGGAGTCGGTGACGCCGGACTACATCATCTGCCTGGAGGACGGCCGGCCCTTCAAGATGATGAAGCGCTGGCTGCGCGCCACCTACGGCATGACGCCGGAACAGTACCGGGCCAAGTGGAACCTGCCGGCGGATTATCCGATGGTGGCGCCGAACTACGCCCGCTCGAAATCGGTCTATGCCAAGGCCCAGGGCCTCGGCACCGAGACGCTGCGCCAGCGCGCCGGCAAGCAGCGGTCCCGCCGCACCGCCTGAATTCGGCCCTGACCGGGCCGGAGCCTTCCAGGGGGAAGGCTCCGGCGAGGACTCAGGCGGCCTCGTAACCGATCACGCCCTTGATCTCGAGGAACTCCTCGAGCCCGAACTCGGCGTATTCCCGGCCGTTGCCCGACTGCTTGTAGCCGCCGAAGGGCGCTCCGGTGTCCCAGGCCGGGTAGTTGATGTGGACATTGCCGACCCRCAGCTGCGACGCCACCTTGCGCGCCCGCTCCAGATCGCCCGACTGGACGTAGGCAGCGAGGCCATAGGGCGTGTCGTTGGCCAGCTCGATCGCCTGCGCCTCGGTCTCGTAGGTCAGGATCGACAGCACCGGGCCGAAGATCTCTTCCCGCGCGATGGTCATGTCCGGGGTCACCCGGGCGAAGACGGTCGGGCGGACGAAATAGCCGCGGTTCAGACCTTCCGGCCGGCCGGGCCCGCCGGCCACCAGCTCCGCCCCTTCCGCGATGCCGGCTTCGATCAGCTTCTGGATCTTGTCGTATTGCAGCTGGCTGACCACCGGGCCCAGCTGGGTGTCCGGCGCGTCGGCCGGGCCGACCTTGTAGCCCTCGGCCGCGGCGCGGGCATAGCCGATCGCCTCGTCCTCGCGCTCCAGCGGCACGAACATCCGGGTCGGGGCATTGCAGGACTGGCCGCTGTTGCCGAAGCAGCCGGCGACGCCCTTGGTCACCGCCCGCTTCAGGTCGGCGTCGGGCAGGATGATGTTGGCCGACTTGCCGCCGAGCTCCTGATGCACCCGCTTGACCGTGTCGGCCGCCGCCTTGGCCACCAGGATGCCGGCGCGGGTCGACCCGGTGAAGGACACCATGTCGACGTCCGGATGGCTGGAGATCGCAGCGCCGACCGTCGGCCCGTCGCCATTCACCAGGTTGAACACGCCCTTCGGCACGCCGGCCTCATCCAGGATCTCGGCGAAGATGATGGCGTCCAGCGGCGCGATCTCGCTCGGCTTCAGCACCATGGTGCAGCCGGCGGCCAGGGCCGGGCCGACCTTGCAGGTGATCTGGTTCAAGGGCCAGTTCCACGGCGTGATCATGCCGACCACGCCGACCGGCTCCTTCACCACCATCGAGGTGCCCTTCGGCCGCTCGAACTGGAAGGTCTCCAGCGCCTCGATGATCCGGGCTAGATGCGCGCCGCCGGCCCAGGTCTGGGAGTCGAGCGCGAACTGCCGCGGCGCGCCCATCTCGCGCGACACGGCCAGGGCGATGTCGGGGGCGCGGCGCTTGTAGACCTCGAGGATCCGGCGCAGCAGGGCCAGGCGCTCCTCACGGCTGGTGCGGGCGAAGGCCGGGAAAGCCCGCTTCGCCGCCGCCACCGCGCGGTCGACATCCGCGGCCGAGCCGAGCGAGATCTGGGCGAAGGCCTCCTCGGTCGAGGGGTCGATCACGTCGAGCGTCTTCGGCGTGACCGGGTCAACCCATGCGCCGTCGATGTAGAATTGCGTTTCGTGCGCCATCTGAACCTCGTTCGGTCGTGGGGCGGAGGGGAGCCGAAGGCCCTGCCCTCCGTCGCTTCCGTCGCGTGCGGCGACGGGCTGCCGGACGTTAGACCACGCAGCAGGGAACCGGGAAGCGCCGGCAGGTGGTGAGCGGCCATGCGCTGCCCTGCCCTCTTTCGCCGATTCTAGCCGACAGAGCTCGTCGCCTCTCCCGTTTTGCGGGAGAGGTCGGAGACGCGAAGCGGCTCCGGGTGAGGGCTCGCGGCATCGATCCCGGGATCGCTTCTTCAGGAGAGAGGGCGATCCTGCGTCCGCGTCCGGCGAGGACCGCAAACACGGCAAGGCCGCTGGCCCTCACACGGACATCCTTCGGATTATGCTCGGGGCTGGTCGGTCGACGGCGAGGTGCCGCGCACCCGCCGCTCCGACCGAATGGCGTATCCGACGCCGAAGGCCAGCAGCGCAGCCAAACCGAACCAGGTGAAGGCGTAGACCAGGTGGCTGTTCGGAAAGGCGATCACCGTCAGCCCGCCGATCGGCAGGCCGGCCGGGTTGGGCGTGGCGTCGGCGTCGATGAAATAGGGGGCGATGTCCGTGAGCCCGCGGGAAGCGGCGATGGCGGCGACATCGCGGGAATACCAGCGCTCCGCCGCCGGCTCGTTCGAGCGCAGGAATCCGCCCTTCGGCTCGGTGATGCGCAGCAGGCCGGTGACCGTGACGGGCCCCTCGACCTGCCCCGCCGCCCGGGTCGACGGGTCGCGGTTCTCGGCCGGCACGAAGCCGCGGTTGACCAGGATCACCGTGCCGTCCGCCGTCTGCAGCGGGGTCATCACCCAGTAGCCGCTGCCGTTCACGGTCGACGCGACGACCTGGGCCTCGCGGTCGTTCAGGAAGTGGCCGGAGACGCGGACATGGCGGTATTCGTCCTGATCCGCATTCACCCGGGCCCAATCGGATGGAGGAGCGACGGGCGCGGCCGCGACCCGCTGGTCGACCCGGGCGATCAGGTCGAGCTTCCAGGCCCGCCGCTCGACCTGCCAGACGCCGAGCGCCAGCAGGCCGAGGAACACCGCCAGGGCCGCCGCCCCCAGGACGATCAAGGCGGCGGTCGAGCGAGGCCGATGCGCCTCGCCGTCGGTCACGGCATGTTGCGCATGTCGTGGGCGGAGACCGGCATCATGTTGTGGTTGAGGTGGTACATCACCCATAGCGAGCCGGACAGCGTGATCACCACCAGCACCACGGTGAAGATCAGGGCCAGCATGGTCCAGCCGCCCTCCGACTTGGTGTTCATGTGCAGGAAATAGACCATGTGCACGATGATCTGGACCACCGCGAGCGCCATGATCGCCAGCGCCGTGGTCTGGGACTCGCCCAGCACGTCGCCCATCACCAGCCAGAACGGGATCGCGGTCAGGATCACCGCCAGCACGAAGCCGGTGACGTAGCCCTTCAGCGTGCCGTGGCCGCTGGCGTCGCCGTGATGGTGATCGTCGTGGTGGGCGTGGGAGGGCGCGCTCACGGCAGGGTCCCCATCAGATAGACGAAGGTGAAGACGCCGATCCAGACGACGTCCAGGAAGTGCCAGAACAGGCTGAGGCACATCAGCCGGCGCTTGTTGTCCGGGATCAGCCCGTGCTGGCCGACCTGGACCATCATCGTCACCATCCAGACGATGCCGACGGTGACGTGCAGCCCGTGCGTCCCCACCAGGGTGAAGAAGGACGACAGGAAGGCGCTGCGCTGCGGCCCCGCCCCTTCATGGATCAGATGGGCGAACTCGTAGAGCTCGAGGCCGACGAAGGCGACGCCGAACAGCGCCGTGACCGCCAGCCAGGCCAGGGTCGCGCCCTTGCGGTTGCGCTCCATCTCCAGCATGGCGAAGCCGCAGGTGATGGAGGACATGAGCAGCATCGAGGTGTTGAGCGCCACCAGCGGCAGGTCGAACAGGTCGGCGCCGGACGGGCCGGCCGCGTAGCTGCGGCCGAGCACGCCATAGCAGGCGAAGAGGACTGCGAAGATCAGGCAGTCGCTCATCAGGTAGATCCAGAAGCCGAGCATCGTGCTGCCGCCCGAATGCTCGTGCTCCTCCTCTACATGGAAGCGGGTTTCGCCGGTCGCCGTGGGATCGATCGCGGTCATCAGGAAGCGGCTCCCGCCCGGGCCAGCACGCGGCTGCGCTCATCCTCGACCTTGGTCACGACATCGGCCGGGATGTGATAGTCGCGCTTGTAGTTGAAGGTATGCCCGATCGCCACGACCAGCATGGCGACGAAGCTGAGCGCCGCCAGCCACCAGATGTGCCAGACCATGGCGAAGGCGAAGGCGACGCTGATCCCGGCCAGGATGAATCCGGCACCGGTGTTCTTCGGCATGTGGATCGGCTTGAACCCCGCCAGCGGCCGGACATAGTCGCGCTTCTTCATGTCCCACCAGGCGTCGTGGTCGTGCACCAGCGGGGTGAAGGCGAAGTTGTAGTCGGGCGGCGGCGACGAGGTGGACCATTCCAGGGTGCGGCCGCCCCACGGGTCGCCGGTCAGGTCGCGCAGCTCCTCGCGCCGCCGGAAGCTGACCACCAGCTGGATCAGGAAGGACAGGATGCCGAGCGCCACCAGGAAAGCGCCGAAGGCGGCGATGACGAACCAGATCTGCAGCGATGAGTCGTCGAAATGGTTCATCCGCCGGGTGACGCCCATCAGGCCCAGCACATAGAGCGGCATGAAGGCGAAGTAGAAGCCGGTCAGCCAGAACCAGAACGACATCTTGCCCCAGAACGGGTCGAGCTTGAAGCCGAAGGCCTTGGGGAACCAGTAGGTCAGGCCGGCGAAGGCCCCGAACACGACGCCGCCGATGATGACGTTGTGGAAATGGGCGATCAGGAACAGGCTGTTGTGCAGCACGAAATCGGCCGGCGGCACCGCCAGCAGCACGCCGGTCATGCCGCCGATGACGAAGGTGACCATGAAGCCCATGGTCCACAGCATCGGCACCTCGAACCGGATGCGGCCGCGATACATGGTGAACAGCCAGTTGAACATCTTCGCGCCCGTGGGGATCGAGATGATCATCGTGGTGATGCCGAAGAACGAGTTCACGCTGGCGCCCGAGCCCATCGTGAAGAAGTGATGCAGCCACACCAGATACGACAGGATGGTGATCACCACCGTGGCGTAGACCATCGAGGTATAGCCGAACAGGCGCTTGCCGCAGAAGGTGGACACGACCTCGGAGAAGATGCCGAAGGCCGGCAGGATGAGGATGTAGACCTCCGGATGCCCCCAGATCCAGATGAGGTTCACATACATCATCGGGTTGCCGCCGAAGTCGTTGGTGAAGAAGTTGGTCCCGACGTAGCGGTCGAGCGACAGCAGGGCCAGGACCGCGGTCAGCACCGGGAAGGCGGCGACGATCAGGACGTTGGTGCACAGCGCGGTCCAGGTGAAGACCGGCATCTGCATCATCTTCATGCCCGGCGCCCGCATCTTGACGATGGTGGCGACCAGGTTGACGCCGGATAGCAGCGTTCCGATGCCGGCGACCTGCAATCCCCAGATGTAGTAGTCGACGCCGACATCCGGGCTGTAGGCGATGCCCGACAGCGGCGGATAGGCCAGCCAGCCGGTCTTGGCGAACTCGCCGATGAACAGCGAGATCATCACCACCACGGCGCCGGCGGTGGTCATCCAGAAGCTGAAATTGTTCAGGAACGGGAAGGCCACGTCGCGCGCGCCGATCTGCAGCGGCACCACGAAGTTCATCAGCCCCGTCACGAACGGCATGGCCATGAAGAAGATCATGATCACGCCATGCGCGGTGAAGATCTGGTCGTAATGGTGCGGCGGCAGGTAGCCCTCATTGGCGCCGAAGGCGACCGCCTGCTGCGCCCGCATCATGATCGCGTCGGAAAAGCCGCGCAGCAGCATGACCAGGGCCAGGATCACATACATGATCCCGATCTTCTTGTGGTCGATGCTGGTGAACCAGTCGTGCCAGAGAGTGCCCCAGAGGCGGTAATAGGTGATGGCGCCGAGCACCGCGATGCCGCCGAGCGCCACCGCGATGAAGGTGACGACCAGGATCGGCTCGTGGAACGGCAGCGAGTCGAGCGTCAGCTTGCCGAAGACGAGCGTCTGGAGATCTAGGTTTGAGAACATCGGGCTACTCTGTCGTTCCGGAGGCCGCCGCAC
>NZ_JBFRCU010000139.1:0-11834 GCF_052113205.1 Inquilinus sp. YAF38
TGCCCGGCCCATCGCTCGACGGCGGCTTGCTGCTATTGCTGCTATCCAGCCCAAGCCGACGTTCCAACTCGGCAACCCGCGCCGTCAGCACTGCGTTCTGCTGCTCCAGCATCCGGTTGCGCGCCTGCAACTCGCCAATTAGGGCCAGAAGACCTTCCTCGGACAACGATGGGGGTGGCGGCGTCATCCTTCCTTGACTCACAAACCTCCCAGATCGGTCAAGAGGTTAAGGTCCTCCTGGGCAGTTACGCGCAGCGAAGCAATCTAGGAGCCCCACGCATCGGCTCCTGGATTGCTTCGTCGGCTTCGCCTCCTCGCAATGACGACGAGGAGATGCAACGCCCGCTGCGATCCCTGTGAACTGACCCGAAATCATCCGGCTTGAGTGGCGGCAGCGCTCAACTGCTGTCGGGCGGGTCCTCATCGTCGTCATCGAGCGGAATGTCGAGGTCGTTCTCGATGTCGAAGCCGAGCGACYGGCAGAGGCGGATCACGGCGGTGCCGAAGCTTTCGGTATCGAGCAGCGTCTCGACATCGGGCTCCTGCATCCGGACCGCCAGCCCGGCCCGGATATCGGCGGCCACGGCGGGCGCGGCGAGGTCGTCGATGGCCTGCTCGATGCAGGCGGCGACCGCGGCCCGGCGGCGGGCGCGCTCGGCCCGGATCTCCTCCGGGCTGCCATCCGGCGGGCCTGGACGCGGCCGGCTGACGCGATGCGGCGCCCGGCGGTTCCACTTCTCGGCCAGGCCGAGGCCGCAGACCAGCCCGGCCACGACCGAGCCGACCGGGCGGTCTTCGACCGGATCCTCCTGATCGCCATAGAGGCCGGCGAAGGCCTGGGCGACCTGCAGGTCGAGGGCGGCGGCGCGGCCGCGGTCCTCGACATCGCCCCAGACCAGATGGTCGATCTCAGTCTCGACCTGCTCGCGATGGCGGGCGCGGCGCGCCTCGCGGCCGCCGTCGCGGGCGCACAGGTCCTGCACGGCGCGGGCACGCTGGGCCAGGGTCTGGCGCACCAGATGGGCGTAGCGGGCGAAGGCGAGACCGGGGTCTCCGGCCGCAGCCGGGGGCTGAGCCTCAGGGGCTTCCGCAACTGCGGCCGGAGGCTGAGACTCCGCGGCCTGGGCGGCGAGGGCGCGGGCGCCGGCCGCCTCGGCCAACTGCATGCCGATCTCGGCCAGGCGCGTGAGCATCTCGCATTGCTGCAGCGCGCAGCCGCGGCCATAGGCCTGGACATTGAAATCAGCAGGGATCTCCTTCATGGAACGTATCATGAACGAAGTGCGTGGGCGAGCGCAACGACACATTGTGTTTAGTTAATTTAGGGGCCGCGGCGTCACCGAATCGTCATCCGTGCATGGACGTTGCGCGCCCGGCGCGGGCCCCGTCGCTTGTCCTGCGGGCGGGGTGAGGGTAAAGCTCCGTCCCACCGCCCGACCCCGGAGTTGCCATGACCGCCCCGACCGCTACGCCGTCGCCGGACCGCATTCTCATTCTCGATTTCGGCAGCCAGGTCACCCAGCTGATCGCCCGCCGGGTCCGGGAATCCGGCGTCTATTGCGAGATCTGGCCGTTCAACCAGGCGGGCGATGACCGCATCCGGGCGTTCAACCCGCGCGGCATCATCCTGTCCGGCAGCCCGGCCTCGGTCACCGAGGAGGCATCGCCGCGCGCGCCGCAGCTGGTGTTCGAGCTCGGCCTGCCGGTGCTGGGCATCTGCTACGGCCAGCAGACCATGTGCGAGCAGCTGGGCGGCGCGGTGGAGGCGGGGCACCATCGCGAATTCGGCCGGGCCTGGCTTGACATCAAGGAGAACTGCACCCTGTTCGACGGCGCCTGGGCGGTCGGCGCGCGCGAGCAGGTGTGGATGAGCCATGGCGACCGCGTCACCCGGCTGCCGGACGGCTTCCGCATCGTCGCCACCAGCGAGAACGCGCCCTATGCCGCGATCGCCGACGATGCCCGCCGCTATTACGGCGTGCAGTTCCACCCCGAGGTGGTGCACACCCCGCATGGCGCGCAGCTGCTGCGCAACTTCACCCACCATGTCTGCGGCTGCGAAGGCAGCTGGACCATGGCCGCCTTCCGCGACGCCGAGATCGCCAAGATCCGCGCCCAGGTCGGCACCGGCCGCGTGATCTGCGGCCTGTCCGGCGGCGTCGACAGCGCCGTGGCGGCGGTGCTGATCCACGAGGCGATCGGCGACCAGCTGACCTGCATCTTCGTCGACACCGGGCTGATGCGCACGGGCGAGGCGGAGCAGGTGGTGTCGCTGTTCCGCGGCCACTACAACATCCCGCTGATCCATGTCGATGCGGCCGACCTGTTCCTCGGCCGGCTCGAGGGCGTCAGCGACCCGGAACAGAAGCGCAAGATCATCGGCGCCGCCTTCGTCGAGGTGTTCGACGCCGAGGCCGAGAAGATCGACGGCGCCCGCTTCCTGGCCCAGGGCACGCTGTATCCCGACGTGATCGAGAGCGTGTCCTTCACCGGCGGCCCGTCGGTGACGATCAAGAGCCACCACAATGTCGGCGGCCTGCCGGAGCGGATGAAGCTGGCCCTGGTCGAGCCGCTGCGCGAGCTGTTCAAGGACGAGGTCCGGGCGCTGGGCCGCGAGCTCGGCCTGCCCGAGACCTTCGTCGGCCGCCACCCCTTCCCGGGGCCGGGCCTGGGCATCCGCATCCCCGGCGCGGTCAGCCGCGACATGCTGGAGATCCTGCGCCAGGCCGACGTGATCTATCTCGAGGAGATCCGCCGCGCCGGCCTGTACGACGCGATCTGGCAGGCCTTCGCCGTGCTGCTGCCGGTGCGCACGGTCGGCGTGATGGGCGACGGCCGCACCTACGAATACGTCTGCGCGCTCAGGGCCGTGACCTCGACCGACGGCATGACCGCCGACTACTACCCGTTCGACCACGAGTTCCTGGGCCGGGTCTCGACCCGCATCGTCAACGAGGTCCGCGGCATCAACCGCGTCGTCTACGACATCACCTCGAAGCCGCCCGGGACGATCGAGTGGGAGTGAGGGGGAGCACTGTGGAGTAGTATCGGATAACGGAGGACACTCGGGCGCATCCTAGGCTGCCGATAATCTAAGCGACCCGCAGATCTGCCGCTCCGTCGGGCGTCTCCCCGCTCTTCGAACGGAGCCCATATGCCGCGCCACCCTCGTCGAGCTTTCCCAGCCTGACGGGTGCGAACCCGAGTTGTTTGGCCAAGGCCGCCACGGGAGCGATCGCGTCCTCGTCGTCGCTCGACGGAAAGACGACCCGATGCCCGCCCTCGACGACCGGATCGGCAGCCAGGGTGGCCGCAATCAGGTGATCGAACCCTTTCTCGCGGGACTGTCCTGATCGCGTGACTGACGGGCGGCAGGTCGCCGGTGGCGGAGCATCCCTGTCACGATCAATCCGTCAGCTCTGCGATCCCAAGTTCGAATTGACGCCGAGGGCCTCGACCAGAAAATCGATGAACAGGCGGACTCGCAGCGGGAGTTGGCGGCCGAACGGATGCAGGACGTGGACCGGCGTCGTGAACATCGGAATCTCCGGCAGCACTATACTCAAGCGGCGGGCGGCAAGATCATCTTCGATCGCAAGGCGCATGAACTGCGTGATGCCGACCCCCCTGACGGCCGCCTCGATCAACGACTGAGCATCGTCTGAATCGAAAGGACCATCGGGTAGGATCCGCGTGCCGTCGGCAAAGGTGAATGGTTGCGGCCGGCCCCCGAGCAGGTGGCGAAGGCAGGCGTGCCGCTTGAGATCATCGACCGCCTGCGGGATGCCCCGTCGCTGCAGGTACTTCGGCGATGCGCCCAGGACATAGTGCAGGACGCCCAACGACCGGCCGATCAAAGTCGTATCTTCCAGTTCCCCGATCCGGACCGCGATGTCGAAGCCTTCGCGGATCAGATCGATACGGCGGTCCGTGACACTGAGGTCGAGCTTGATGTCCGGATAGCGATCCAGGAACGAGCCGGCCCATGCCGAGATCAGGGGGCGGCCAAACGTCGTCGGCACGGTGACCCGGAGCACGCCGCGCACGTTACCCGGCACCTGCACGATGTCCTCGGCGTCCTCGATGGCACGCAGATGGGCGGCCACCTGCTCATAATACGCGGCGCCTTCGGACGTCGGGCTGAGCGTGCGCGTCGATCGCTGCAGAAGGCGCACGCCAAGCCGTTGTTCCAGGCGCGCGACGCTTTTCGATACGGCCGAAGGGCTGGCGCCGATCAGCCGGGCTGCGCCAGCGAAGGACCCGGCATCGACGGTTCGCACGAAGGCGAGCAGACCGGCCGTCTTTTCCAGAATCGTCGCCATTCGGGACGTCCATTCTCGAAAGAACGGAAAGGCTACCATCTATTCGGCGATCGATGACCGAATGATTGTGGTCAATGCAGGGAGCCGGGGGCGCCTTGCTCCGACCGCCTGACGCCGGGGCGGTCGTCGCCGACCCGATCGAGCAAGGGCCGAGCGGATAGCCAGAATTGGATCTTCAGTTTCATTCCGGACAAGCAAGGAGGGCAATGTGTCCACGCAAGCCAAACCAACCATCGTTTTCTGCCACGGCATCTGGGCTGACGGCTCGTGCTTCAGCAAGGTGATCCCGGCCTTGCAGGCCGACGGGCACGAGGTGATCGCGGTTCAATATGGCCTGGACTCGTTCGATGAGGACGTGGCGACGGTGAAGCGCACGCTCAACCGCGTCGGCAGCCCCGTCCTCCTCGTCGGTCATTCCTATGGCGGAGCCACCATCACGGCCGCGGGAGTCGATCAGCGTGTGGCGGGCCTCGTCTATATCGCGGCGGTCGCTCCCGATGCGGGCGAGACCGTGCAGAACCAGCTCGACAAGTATCCATCGGATATCTTCACTCGCGTCGAGGTCGCGGACGGGCGCGCATGGATGCTTCCGAACGGCACCGAGTTCTTTGCCGGAGACCTCTCCGAGGAAGACCAGAAGTTCGTCTGGGCCACCCATTATGCCCCGGTCTTCGATCTGTTCCACCAACAGAAGCTCAGCGCCGACGACATCGCGTGGCGGTCGAAGCCGAGCTGGTACGTTCTGGCGACGCAAGACCACACTGTGCATCCCGATCTGCAGCGCTGGGTCTCGAAGCGCATGGGAGCGACCGTCACCGAGGTGGTGAGCAGCCATGTTCCCATGCTTTCGCACCCGGACATTGTCATCAGCGTCATCCGCAAGGCCGCGGCCGCTGTTCAAAACGGCTGACGACAGCTGGTCACCGCGGGAGTGGAATGGGAGGGGCCGTCGCGAAGCGGTCTCTCTCACCCATGCGCTTTACGGCTGACGGTCTTTCGTCAGGCGCTATGCTGATGTCCGTGTGGCTTAAGGCTATCGAGTGGAGCGAGGTGCGAAGGCGCTACTTCAGCGGCAGAAACAGCTCCGCCACCGCCTCGTGCTCCGGCACCTCCGGGAAGAAGCTCAGCCGCTGGCAATAGATCGGGAACTCGCGGGCTTCCTCGCCGCTGGCCGGAAGCCAGTCGCGATACAGGTAGAGCGCGGCGGGCTCCAGATTGTCCGTGTTGCCGACGACGCGCAGCACCGCGCAGCGTCCGCCGGGGATCTCGCCGGCCTTGATCTCCTCGCCATTCGCCTGGATCGGTTGGTCCGTCCCGACACAAAGGTCCACGCTGTAGTCGGCAGGCGACGCCGGACGCCGCTCCGAACGCCAGACGTTGAAGGTCGGGCTTGTCTTCGGGTGCAGGCCGGCAGCCTTGCGCCAGGCGATGAAGCGCTGGATGGTGGCGCCGAGCGTCGCCGGGTCGCCCCGATGCTCCATGATCGCCACCGGCGTCGGCGGCACATCGCGGATCATCACGTCGTCCTGGGTGAAGGTCTTGTGCATCAGCTTGCTCCTCGCATTGTCGAGAGGCCCGAAGGCCGCAAGCCACGGCGCCCAGTCGGGAGACTTCCGGAACGACGATGGCGATTGCCCGAACCGTTGCCGAAAGGCGCGGGCGAAGGCATCCGCTGCGTCGTAACCGGCCTCCATCGCGATGTCGGTGATGCGTTCGTCGTCCCTGTAGGCCAGCCGGTATGACGCGCGCTTCATGCGGGCAAGCTGGACATAGCGATGCACGGACAGCCCGAAGGTCGCCGTGAACTGCCGGTGGAAATGAAACTTCGAGAAGGCTGCGACACCGCTCAGACCGTCGAGATCGAGATCGTCATCGAGGTGCTGCTCGATATACTCCAGCACTCGCTGCATCCGCTCATGATAGGTCCGAAGCGCTGCGGTCATTCGTCCTGGTCTCCGTGGCAGCTCAAGCTAGATCCCTCGGGCATCGTGGCGCTCCACCGATCTTGCGGTTCGGCATGGATCGACCGGAAACTTCCGGCGACCGCTTGCGGGGAGGCCTGATCCAGGGGTGAATGGCGAGATATCCCACTGGATCTTGTCCGAGCGAAGGGAAGGCCACGCTCATGTTCGACCTCAAATGGTCTGCATCCGAAAAGAAGATCGCGCGCCGCGCCTTTGAAGCCGCGCTCGATGTAGCACTTGCGAGGATTCTAGCGGAGTTCAAAGCCAAGGCTGCTCAGGCGACAACGCCGTCCGAGATGTGGGATGTCGAGGAGTATCTGCGCCGGCAGCGCAAGCATATCGATACGACATTCGACTATCGGTATTCGCAACTCACCTTCGTCTTCGCCGCCGTAATCCGCGAAGGCTATCTGGATGAAGGCAGCCTTGCCGGCCTGTCCGAAGACAAGCTGGACGATATTCGACACGTGCTGAGATTCGCGGAAGGTTGATCATGACGGTCCGTGGCGTGCCGGAGCGCGTCGAGGCGGCGACCCATAGACTGGGTTAAGACAGGAGCCGCGTCGGTATGCCGAGCAGTGGGCCAGCGTCGGCAAGCCGTTGGTCGAGCGTGTGCACCTTGGCGCCGTGCTCCGACGCGACGGCGAGATGGAGTGCATCACCGGCGCGCAGCCCAAGCGTATGCTGATCGACGAATGTCGCCGCAGTCCGGAAATGCCGGCCGGCGATCGGGAGGACGGTGAAGCTTTCCGCGACCAGCTTGTTGAACATGGCCAGCGCCGAGGCACGCTGATCCAGCGTGATCTGGCTGGTGCCAAGCTTGATCGCCAGGGCGGATGACAGCTCGGTGGTGGTCCAGTCGCTGACCAGCAGCTGCGCCGGATCCTGCGTCGCGAGCCAGCGCTGAACGACCGGCGTCGTCGCTCCGTTGGACAACGCTGCGACGATCAGCGACGTGTCGAGATAGAGCATCAGTAGTGGTCGCCATCCCGCATCGAACGCACCAGCTCGGCGGCGTCCTGTGCCTGGGCCGGCATGGTGGCCGCCAAGGCCTGGAGCGCGGCCAGATCGACCCGCTTGCGGGGGTTCGCCACGGCCGTCAATCTCGCCACCGGCTTGCCGCGCCGCGTGATGTCGATCGAATCCCCGGCTTCCACCCGATCGACCAGTTCGCTCAGATGCGCCTTGGCATCCGCCAGATTGACCGCGTCCATGCCACACTCCTGACCATGTAGATGGTCATATAGCTCGTGGCATGGGCAATTCCAGTAAGGAGAGATCGGCGAGACGAGCAGCGACTCACCTACGACTATGTCTTCGCCCTGCGCGCCGCGGCCTCGACCCGAATCGTGTTCAGCTTGATCCAGTCGGATTGCGGAGCGGCCATTCGGGGCGTTTGAGTTCCGCGCCTGCGCGCATGTCTCGAATGAAGTTCAATCTCTCGCCGACAAACTCCCTTATTATTGTTTGGTCGTCTTCGTTCGCTTCTCGACCTTCCATGTCGTTTGCGACGGTATCCAGAAAAAGCCGTAAGGCGTGCAGTGTCCCACTCGTCGCGACGAGATAACGAGCTATCGAGCGGCTGCCCTGATCGTCGAGCTCATAGATCGGAAATCGGTTTATTTCCTCGACTATCACCATCATGCTTAAGCCGGCCTGGCGGAGGGATAGAGGAAAAGGCAGAAAGTTCGCTGACGTGCGATGATAGCTTTCGATCGCCTCGTAGCCATGGGAAAGAAGACGCGCCGCCGCTTTTTTCAGTTGACGCTTGCGCCGCCAGACCAGAGCAAATGCCGTAAAGTAGGTAACGGCCAGAGCCAACATTGCACCGAGGAACTGCGCCCAACCAGCCAGTTTGTCATGAGCCTCAAACCACGTGACGATTGCGTACACTGAAACCTCCAGCCTCTTGGCTTTACGCGTCGTTCATCGTGCGTATCGTGAGCGATCGCGAATATCCTCCGGGGATGCCGCCTTGCCAAACGTGTGTTTCAAGATCTATCCGCCTCATCCCGACTTGGATATTGAAGCTGTCTGCGTTGATACCATCGATAATGGTGTGGTCAGGTTCACGGCCCATTGCTGTGAGTAGAAGGGTTAGACCTATCTCACGAAAACGACGTTCGGCATCGTCTCGTGCATCAGATGTATTTATATTTAGCTTGAGTTTGAGTTCGGTGGCGGTGTGTTCATTTCCGTTCAGGTAATAGGCTATGTTGTTCTTGTGGCCAAAGCCCTCGCCGATTTCCAGATAGTTCGAACCGGCAAACCACTCATCCTCGTGGGAGCGGTGATAGGGCCGTGTCGGTAATCCCTTTTCCTTGAGGAAGTCCTTCGCCAGATACGGCGACCAGCCACTCTCTGATGCTACCGCTGGCGGATTTGCTTCCCTTTGCGCTGATACTTGTATTTCGTGGTAGGAACGGCGTAATGCAGCGAGATTGGTGGGGTTGAAGCGTTGAACCGAGGCAACCCACCGCTGAAGTAGATCGAGCTTGGGGCCGAAAGCCAGTATCGCTTGCCACTTTGCCCGTTTTCGCAGTTTGGAGTCCGGGATTGCCCACATCAGACCGACGAAGCTGCGCTCATAGACGACGTAGACTACAAGGGCATAAAGGAACGGGAGGAAGAAAAGCGTCAACAGGATCGGCAGTCCAAACTCGCGAATGTTGTCGAGTGTAGCGAAGGCCTTCAGGTCAAGGGCTGTGCGATAAAAGCTATAGCCGAGATAACTCAAGCCGATGACGGCTAGCAGGCCTCCGGTGAGGCGCTTGACCTGAGCGTGTTCCGGTTTGCCGGCGGCGATGTGGATCGTACCGAGCAGGGTCAGCAGAGGAACCGCGATCAGTTCGACTGGCAGGCTGAATGAGTAGAACTCGACCATGAAGGTCAGCACGCCTGTGATCGCGAATGCCTCGCGAACAGCCTTCGTAAAGAATGTGCGGTCTTCGCTGACACGGTTGATGTCGAACATCGTCGCAAACGCAAACGAAAGTGCCCACAAGATCGTCGTTTTTAGGTTGGTCGTGGTCCAGATGCCTACATATGCGAAGACAACGACCCAAGCCGAGATGTATACCCCGGCCAACCCCAACGGGATAAGAATCAGGGGTTTGAAGAACATGCGCAGAAGGTCGATGAACGCCGCGCGTACACCGCGATTAAGCGCCGTCGCGCCGAGGAACAAGGCGAGCCAAATGTAACCCGCAATCTCGCGATTGCTGAAATCCATCAATAGAACAAACCACGAAAATCGGGATTGGTCCAGTCCGCACAATCATCGCTATCGTGCATCCGGGCCGGCGCGTCTTCTACGACATCACCTCGAAGCCGCCCGGGACGATCGAGTGGGAGGAGGGGCGCYTCAATCCGGTCCGCGGATCGGATTGATGACCGGAATGCCGTCGAAGTCGCGCTCGTTGTCGGTGACGACGGTGCAGTCGTTGGCTTCGGCGATCGCCGCGATGATGGTGTCCAGGCCGCTGCGTGGACGGCCCTTCGCCTTGCCATCCGCCATCAGCCGCGCCCAGACGAGCCCGGCCCGGTCGTCGAAGGGCAGCACCCGACCTGCAAACAGGGCTTGAGGCCCGTGCGGGCCCGAGAACCACGCATCGAGCTGGTCGCGCCTCTTGCCGGCCGGCTTTTCCAGCACGCCCCGGCGGATTTCGGCCAGGGTCAGCGAGGCGATGAAGAGATCGCCATCCGACTGCTCGGCCATCCACGCGATCAGCGACTGGGACGGGGCTGGCCTGGTGAAGTTGCTGATGATGTTGGTGTCGAGCAGATAGCGCATCAGAGATCGACCTTCCGTCCTTCCTCACGCGGACGGATCAGGTCGAGTTCGGAGCCGATGAGCGGCGATGCCATGAGCGCCTGGAGGATGCCGCCTTTCCTGGGCGGCTCCCCTCCAACCGCCTGATTGACGACGGCGCGGAGGCGATCGGAACCCGGCCCGCCTTCGGCGAGCCGGCGGGCCAGGGTTCGAACCAGGTCGCGATCGGCGTCCCGGCCCATCACCTCGAACCGGACCAGCCCTTTTTCCGCGAGCCGATTCCGGAAATTCGCAACGGCGCGACGCTGGGAAGGCTTGCTCATCTCGGGCTCCACTGTATATCCAGACTTATATCCAGAGTACGCGGAAGCCGCAAGGCGATGCGCTCACCCGCCCCGCTTCGGCCGCCGCACCGCCCGGACCGTCCCAGTCTTGCCGCCGCCGCAGAAGAACTGGTCGGCGCCGTCGGATTCGAGGCCGGACACGTTCACCCCGGCCGGCAGCTCCAGGCTCTCCAGCACCTCGCCCGATTGCGGGTCGATCCGGCGCAGCTCGCTCTCGTCGGCTTCCCAGGTGGCGTGCCACAGCTCGCCGTCGACCCAGCTGACGCCGGTGACGAAGCGGTTGGAGTCGATGGTGCGCAGCACCTTGCCGGTCTCGGGGTCGACCTGGTGGATCTTGCGCTCGCGGTGCTGCCCGACCCAGAGCGTGCCTTCGCCCCAGGCGAGGCCGGAATCGCCGCCGCCGCCGGGCGCCGGGATGGTGGCCAGCACGCGGCCGGTCGCCGGGTCGATCTTCTGGATCCGGCTCTCGGCGATCTGAAACAGGTGCCGGCCGTCGAAGGCCGTGCCCGCATGCGCCGCGACGTCGAGCGAGCGCGCCACCTTGCCGCTCTTCGGGTCCAGCGCGTTGAGCTTGTCGCCGGACGCGAACCAGACGTGCTCGCCGTCATAGGTGACGCCGGCCACCTCGTCGATGCCCGGGAACGGCCCGTATTCGCGGATGATGTCGGCCATGGGTCGCGCCTCCGTTCGGTGTCCTGGTGGTTTCATGGGGCCATCCTAGCCGTCGGGCAGCAGGGCCGGGAGTAACAAGGCGGTCGTGAAACCGGGCAGGGGCGGGGTCACCCAGCGGCGGGCCCGGCCCTGGCCGAAGAACTGCACCTTGCCCGCCTCCGCCAGCGCGTCGAGCGCCCGCTGCACGGTGCGCTGGCTGGCGCCCAGCGCCAGCGCCAGGGCCGAGCTGGACCAGGATTCGCCGTCGGCGAGAAAGGCCAGCACCGCCGCATGCCGCTCCTCGACCGGCCGGGCCAGCACCACGACGTCGCGGCCGTGGCGCGGCACCAGGGCGAAGCCCCGCGCCGTCGCGTGCAATTCCGCCAGCGGCCGCAGCGCCGCGCGCAGCCGCCCGATCTCGACCCGCAGCCGCGCCCGATGCGATTCATCGGCGAATTTCGCCCCGAAGGCCCGCTGCAGCAGCACGCCCCGCGGCACGTCGCCGGGCCAGGCCTCGGCCAGGGCGCGGGCCAGCGCGAACAGCACCGGGCGCCGGGCCAGCGGCACCACGGTGCCGGCCTCGCTGACGGCATGGCGGCAGGCATCCACCACCAGCGCCGGCGATTGCAGCAGCGCCTCGACCTCGGCGAGCAGCAGCGGGCGTTCTTCGCCGCGCGTGATCAGGCGCGCCGCCGGCGTGTCCAGCATGCGGGACGCGCTCTCGACCTCCGCCGCCAGCGCCGGGATCCGGGCGAGGCGGGCGGCGTGGCCGGCCCGGGCC
>NZ_JBFRCU010000140.1:0-11825 GCF_052113205.1 Inquilinus sp. YAF38
AAGCACGTCGTTGCCGTTCAAGCCCCGCAGCACGTTGGCACCCGCGTCCCCGACCAGGGTATCGTTGAGCTGAGTGCCGATGATATTCTCGATCCCGATCAGGATGTCGCCCTGGGCGTCGCCGCCGCTGCCGATGCCGGTGGCGAGGCTGACCGTGATCCCGGCCGCGCTGTCGGAATAGATCGCGATATCATTGCCGGCACCGCCGTCCAGCGTGTCGGCCCCGGCCCCGCCACGGAGCCAGTCGGTGCCGGCCAGGCCTTCGAGCCTGTCGTTGCCGGCCATGCCGATGAGCGTATCGCCGCCGCCATAGCCGGACAGCACATTGGCCGCGGCCGAGCCGGTCAGGACGTCGTTGAAGCCGTCGGTGCCGGCGATGTTCTCGATGTCGGCGCCGATCACGTCGCCCTGGGCGTCGCCGCCAGATGCCGTGAGGGTCGTCAGGTTGACCGTCACCCCGGCCGGGCCGTCATAGCTGATGGTGTCGATGCCGGCACCGCCGGACAGATGGTCCGCACCGGCGCCCCCGGTGAGGAAATCGTTGCCGTCGCCGCCGCTGAGCGTGTCGTTCCCGGCCCGCCCTGCCAGCTCGTCGGCGCCAGCCAGGCCGGTCAGCGCATTGTCTGCGGCAGAACCGGTCAGGGTGTCGTTGAAGCCGGTGCCGCGGACGTTCTCGACATCGGTGCCGAAGGTGTCGCCCTCGGCGTCCCCGCCCAAGGCGGTGAAGTCGGTCAGGTCGATGGTCACCGCGGTCGAGCCGTCATAGGCGATGGTGTCGCTGCCGGCCCCGCCGAGCAGCCGGTCCGCCCCGGCGCCGCCCTGGAGCACATCGTTGCCGGACCCGCCGTCGAGCTGGTCGTCGCCGTCCAGGCCGTTGAGCGTGTCGTTGCCGGCGAGGCCGAACAGGAGGTTGCCCTGGACCGACCCGGTCAGGACGTCGTCGAACCCGTTCGTGCCCTGGATGTTCTCGATGTCGGTGCCGATGCTGTCGCCCTGGGCGTCGCCGCCGACGCCGACACCGCCGATGGTCACCGTCACCCCGGCCGGGCCGTTGTAGACGATGGTGTCGACGCCGGCGCCGCCGTTCAGCGTGTCGGCGCCGGCCCCGCCTTCGAGCACGTCGTCCCCGCTGGCGCCGCTCAGGTCGCTGATCCCGCCATGGAGCACGTCGTTCCCGGCCCCGCCGAAGAGGAAATCGTTACCGGCGCCGCCATTGATGTTGTCGTCGCCGCCCAGGCCATCGATCGTGTCGCGGCCGCCCAGGCCGCGCATGACGTTGGCCCCTGCCGACCCGGTCAGGCCGTCGACTTGGTTCGAGCCTTCGACATTCTCGATGTCCGCACCGATCACATCGCCCTGCGCGTCGCCCCCGGCCGCTGTCAGCGTCGAGAGGTCGATCGCCACGCCGTCCGCGCTGGAGGCGTAGGTGATCAGGTCTATGCCGGCCCCGCCGCTCAGCGTGTCGGCGCCGGCGCCGCCCTGGAGGCTGTCGTTCCCGTTGCCGCCGGTCAGGCTGTCCGTGCCGTCGCCGGCGACGAGGGTGTCGTTGCCGGCGCCGCCGTCGAGCGTGTCGTTGCCCTGGCCCGCGACATTCCCCGCGGTCAGCGTGTCGTCGCCGTCGAGACCGAAGAGCGTGTTGTTGCCGGCCCCGCCGACCAGCCGGTTGGCGGACGCCGAGCCGGTCAACGTGTCGTCGAAATCCGACCCGTCGATGTTCTCCACATCGGCGCCGACGGCATCGCCCTGGGCGTCGCCGCCGCTGCCGATACCGCCGATCGCGACCGTCACCCCGGCGGCGCTGTCGCGGTAGTCGGCGGTGTCGATGCCGGCCCCGCCGTTCAGGAAGTCCGCCCCGACCCCGCCGATGAGCCGGTCGTTCCCGTCGCCGCCGTTCAGGGTATCGCGGCCGCCGAGACCGGTGAGTGTGTCGTTCCCGCCGAGGCCGTTGATGGTGTCATTGAAGGTCGTGCCGTCGATGAAATCGATGAACTCGGTGCCGTTGATGACCGCCATGATGAATCCCTGATCGGAAAACGAGATTTTCTAGGCCGATCCTGCCGGAAAAGGATGCTAATGATGCTTCGTTTTACAGTTATTTTGTTGCGCGATGTCTCTCGGCTCGCCGCCGATCGCGCCGCGGAGCAGCGCCATGGCGACCGCCTCGGCACGGCTGCCGGCCCCCAGCTTGCGCATGGCCGAGGCGACATACTCGTTGACGGTATGGACCGACAGCGACAGCCGGCGCGCGGCCTCCTTGCTTGATGCGCCGCGGGCGATCCAGATCAGGCAGTCGCATTCGCGCGGGGTCAGCGGCGACCGGGACGCCGGGACCGTGGGCGGCGCCATGGCGGGCACGGATGTCCCCGCCGTGGCGAGCCCCCGCTCGATCCGCAGCGCCCGGCTGAGATGCGGCCCGATCGCGCGCAGCATCCGGACCTGCTCGTCATCCCAATCGGGCCGGCGCCGGGGCCGCCAGACCGACAGCATCGCCGAGAGGTTGCGCCGGTCGAAATCCACCCAATACAGGCCGTGGTCCTTGCCCTGCGGCCGCATGAAGTCGTTGTAGAACTCGGTGCGGTGATACTCCGCGTTCGGGATCAGTGCCGAATGGGCGAAGGTCGCGCCGGGCTCAAGCCGCGGCAGCAGGGGCAGCAGCGGCAGCAGCTTGTGGAAATGCGTCTGGTAGCGCTCGACATAGTCGGGGTCGGTTTCGGACGCCATGGTCGCGGGGCATGACGCGGCCGGGTCGATCCGGCGCAGCACCACCGCCTCGCCACCGAGGGCGGCGCCGAGCACGCGCAGCACCGCGAGCCAGTCCTCGTTGCCGACGCCGGCGTCATAGATCTGGTCGATCAGCCCGAGGACCGAGTGGTCGTCCGCCCGGGCAAAGGACGGCGAAACATCGACCGCCGGCCGAGCCGCCGACCTGCCGATGGAACGGCCTTGCATGGTATCCCCTCTCTCTCGCACGCCGGGCGGGGCCCGGCGCTGCACATGCCGTGCATAGGAGAATACTGGATCCGGCCGGATCTTGTCGCGGTGATGCAGCGCACAGACTCGGAATCACCCCTCCCTCGGAATCGGAAGTGATCACTCGGGACCACGGTGGCGCTCGCCATGAGGGCAGCTCTCACGATAAGCCGTGACGGCGAGAGTCGGAATTCCGGAGCGGATGATGGATGTGACGATGCGCACGGCCGAAGCGGCCGACCTGCCGGCGATCCTGCGGCTGCTGGCGGACGACCCGCTGGGCAAGAATCGCGAGGCCGCGGTCGGGGCGCCGTACCAGGCCGCCTTCGCCGCGATCACCGCCGACCCGAACCAGGAGCTGGTGGTGGCGGAGCTGGACGGAAAGGTCGTCGGCTGCTTCCAGCTCAGCTTCATCCCCGGCCTGTCACGCCGCGGCGCTTGGCGGGCGCAGATCGAATCCGTGCGCATCGAATCGGCGCTGCGCGGCCAAGGCGCGGGCCGGGCGATGATGGGCTGGGCGATCGCCCGCGCCCGGTCGCGCGGCTGCGCCCTGGTGCAGTTGACCACCGACAAGCGCCGGCCCGACGCCCACCGCTTCTATGCCCGGCTCGGCTTCGTCGCCAGCCATGAGGGCATGAAGCTGGAGCTTTAGGTCAGGGCATGCCCTGCGCCGCCGCGCCCTGCTGATAGGCGGCCTGGAAAGCCTGCAGCTCCGACAGGTCGATATCGGCCACCGCCCAGAACTCCAGCCCCGACCGTACCCAGTGCAGCAGGCGGTACCCCTCCTCCGTCTCCACCGTCACCGCGGCGTCCGCGGCGCCCGGCTGCGGCCAGACGAACAGGTTGACGACATGCCCGCCGCCATGCCTGTAGACCAGCGCCGCCACCACCCGGCGGTCGAGATAGTCGAGTCGCCCGCCCACGAGCGGGAAGCCCTGCGCCGCGAGGTCGACCACCGGCGGGGCCGCGTCGATCTTGCCGACGAACCAGGGCTTCACCGTGTGCCGGTCGGAGGACGGCACGTCGACCAGGTGCTCGGCCAGCAGCGACCGCACATGGCTGTCGACCAGCTGCCCAGCGAGGTCGTCGCCGCCGCGCGGCAGGACCAGGATCAGCATCAACGCCATGGCCAGCGCCGCCGCCCCGGCCCCGCCCCAGCGCCAGCCGGAGGCCAGGCGCCGCCACCACGGCTCGGTCGCGGGCTGCAGCGCCGCTTCGAGCTTGCGGCGCAGCGCGTCGGGCGCGCGGTCGCGCAGCTCCGGCCGGCGCAGCGCCGCGCGGATCGCCTGCTGCCGCCGGTACTCGGCGGCGCAGGCCGGGCAGTCCTTCAGATGCGCCTCGAAGGCCAGGGCGCCGACGACATCGAGCTCGCCGTCGAGCATGCCGTGCAGCAGCACCGATTTGTCCGGGCAGCTCATCGCGCCTCCTCCGCCTGGCGGGCGAGCCAGGCGCGCTTGACCAGCAGCCGGGCTCGGGCCAGCCGCGACATCACCGTGCCGATCGGCACCTCCGTCACCTCGGCGATCTGCTGATAGGACAGGTCGTTCATTTCACGCAGCACCAGCACCTCGCGGAACGGCTCCGGCAGCGCCTCGACCAGCGCCCGGACCCCTTCCGCCTCGTCGATCCGGATCAGCGTAGCCTCCGGATCCACCGGCGCCTGGCCCCAGGGATCCGTCGTGGCCTCGGCCACCGCCTCCTCCGGGTCCGGCAGCGGCTCGCCCTGTTGCGCCCGCCGCGCCCGCAGCCAGGCGTAGAAGCAGTTGCGCAGGATCGCCAGCAGCCAGGGCCGTGGATCGCCGCCGGCGAAGCCGTCGAAATAGCGCAGCGCCCGGGCGAAGGCCTCCTGCACCAGGTCGTCGGCATCCGCCGGGCTGCGGGTCAGGTAGCGGGCGAGCATGTAGGCGTCGTCCAGGCAGGGCAGGACGGTCTCCCGGAACCGCTTCGCCGCATCCGTCCCGCGCATCGGCCTTCCCCCCGGGGGGCAGGTCGCGCGGTGCGGCCCGTCCCGGATTTCAGCATCGTCCCGCCCGGCTTCGGCGTCGAGCGGCCTGACGAGAGTGGGACGGGTCACGGCGTCACGGTGATCCGGCCCGTCATATGCGGATGCAGGCTGCAGAAATAGGCGAAGGTGCCGGGCTTCGCCAGGGTCGCGGTGAAGCTGTCGCCGGTGTCGAGCGCCTTGGAGCGGAAGCTCTTGTCCACCGCCACCACCGTGTGCGGGATGTCGTCGCCATTGGTCCAGGTGACGGCGGTTCCGACGGGCACGGTGATCTCGGCCGGGCTGAAGGTGAAGTTGTCGATCTTGATGGCGACCGGCTGCAGCGCCGCGGCCTGGGCCCCGCCCAGGCCAAGCAGCAGGGCGATGGCAACCCCGGCGGCGGCGCGCCGGGCGGATAGGAAGCTCATTCTCGGTCTCCGGATGTCGGGCTCAGGACGCGGCGAGCGGCATGTCGGTCAGCGCGAGGTGCTTGTCGCCGTGCCGGACCTCGATGCTGGTGGTGCCGAGCAGCTTGCGCAGCTGGTCGTCCGGCACCTTCATCGGGCCGGCCGACGGCGCGGTGCCGGGCGCGGGCTGCGGAAAGGCGGTCGACATCGCGGTGTGGAACACGACGTTGCCCTCGACCTTCTGCATCAGCTGGTGGATATGGCCGTTCAGCACCGTGACCGAGCCGAAGCGCTTGAGGTAGGACAGAGCCTGGGCGGCATCTTCCGTCCCCCAGCCCCACTCCTGGTAGACGGTCCACAGCGGGATATGGGCGAAGACCACGATCGGCGTGCTGGCCGACTTGCCGCGCAGGTCGTCCTCGAGCCATTCCAGCTGGTCGTGGCCGAGATTGCCCAGGCCGCCGGCCTTGAGGTCCACGACATTCACCAGCCCGATGAAATGCACGCCGCTGGAGTCGAAGCTGTACCAGCCGGCGCCTTTGCTGCCGCGGCCGTAGCGGTCGAGATAGGCTTGGCCGGTGCCGTCGTCGAGCAGGTCGTGCTCGCCGGGGACGTAGTGCACCGGCAGGCCGGCGCCGCCGATCACCTGGTCGGCGTCGTCGAACTCCTTCGGCTTGGACAGGTGGCTGATGTCGCCGGTGTGGATCAGGAATTGCGGCTTCTTCTGCAGCGTGCCGATGCGCGTCACCGCCTCCTGCAGGGTGCCCAGCGCGTTCGGGTTGGCCGGCTTGTCGAAGCCGACATGGCTGTCGCTGAGTTGCAGGAAGGTGAAGCCCGACGGCTCCGCCGCCATGGCGTCGCCGACCATGCCGAGCGAGCGCGGCACGCCGCCGCTCAGCCCCCACAGCACGCCGGTGCCGGCCCAGACCATGCAGTGCAGCGCGCCGCGGCGATCGATGCCGCCCGGCCGGTCGCCCTTGCCATCGTTCATGACGGTGTCTCCTGTGCGGACGAGATCGTCCGCTGGTGGAGATCGCGGGCCGGTCGGGTTTATTCCCGGGTAACGCCGAATCAGGGGTTCGGCCAGGATATGCGCGGAGGGACTCGCCATGACGTCGCCCAAGCTCGTGCCGGAGCTCTACGTCTCGGATATCGATCGCAGCCGCCGCTTCTACACCGGGGTGCTGGGCTTCGCCGTGCTGTATGACCGGCCGGAGGAGCGCTTCGCCTATCTGGTGCGCGAGGGCGCGGCGCTGATGCTGGACCAGCCGGCCGATCCCGGGCGCACCTGGCTGGCCGGGCCGCTGGAACACCCCTATGGCCGCGGCATCAACTTGCAGATCGAGGTTGGGCACATCGACTCGCTGCACGCCGCTGTCCTCGCCAGCGGTGCCCCCATCGAGCGGCCGCTGGAGGAACGCTGGTACCGCCGCGGCGACGGGCAGGTCGGCCAGCGCCAGTTCGTGGTGCAGGACCCCGACGGCTATCTGCTGCGCTTCTGCCAGAACCTCGGGTCGCGGCCGGCGCCGCTGGGCGGCGGCTGATGCTGTTCAAGCGCCCGGTCCTGGACCGCATCGCCGCCGGAGCGCCCTGGCCTTGACGCCTTAGACCCCCGCCCGCATGGTCGCGCCACTTCGGACGGAATCGGCAGGCCCGCCTTGGATGACGCCAGCCCAGACAAGATTCGACCGGCCGGCCTGACGCTGCGGCCGGCCACCGATGCCGATGCCGGCACGCTGGCGGCGATCCATCGCCGGGCCCGCGAATCGGCGGCGATCCCGAACCTGCACAGCCGCACCGCGATCCGCCGCTTCCTGCTGCGCACCATCCAGAACTCCCAGGTGATGATCGCCTGCCGCGACGGCGCGCCGGTGGGCTATGCCGCGCTCCACAATGGCTGGCTCGACCAGCTCTACATCCATCCCGAGCACCACCGCCGCGGCATCGGCACGGCCCTGCTGGCCTGGGCCCGGCGCGACACCCCCGGGCTGCGCCTCTACTGCTTCGCCCACAACGCCCGCGCCCTCGCCTTCTACCGATCGCATGGCGGCATGATTCTCAGCGAGGGCGACGGCTCCGACAATGAGGAAGGCCTGCCCGACCTGCTCCTCGGTTTCCCTGAAACCTGAGGAGTCTGCAGCAACCCGGTGATTCCCATGCTGAATCCGCATGCGGAACGACCCCAGGTTGCGCAATTACCCGCTTGCGCACGCCACCAAACTGACACAATATGTGGGGCCCTGATACGGGGAACCACCCACGGGTTGGGCCAGCCACAAGAATCGGATCTGTGGCGATTCTCTCGCGGGTGGACCGGATCGGGGTCCGGAAAGCCGCAGGCCGCTGCGGCTCACGGAAAATAACCACCGCTTCTTCACTGGGTATTCACTGGTCTATCCACCGGGTTATCCACAGAGAGAGCAAAATTTCCAATTTCAATACTTGTTTTTGACTGATGATGAAGGTTCTTTGACTGGTCTGTGGCGGCTTGGCGACGCGAGTCGCCGAACGGGTTCGGCGCGGGGATCACGGTCCCCGATGGGTATCAGGCGGGGGTCGCGGGCAGCGCGACGGATGAAGGAGGATCGGGGACCATGCGGATCGAACGGCGCTTCACGGCCGAAGGGCACGACGCCTATGAGGGGATCGAGTTCCGGTCGGCGACCAGCGAGATCCGCAATCCGGACGGCTCGGTGGTGTTCCGCCAGACCGACATCGAGGTGCCGGCGGAGTGGAGCCAGGTCGCGTCCGATATCCTGGCGCAGAAGTATTTCCGCAAGGCCGGCATCCCGGCCAAGCTGAAGCGCGTCCGCGAGAAGGGCGTGCCCGACTTCCTGTGGCGCAGCATCCCCGACGACAAGGCCCTGGCCGAGCTGCCCGAGGCCGAGCGCGTCGGCGCCGAGCGCACCGCGACCCAGGTGTTCGACCGCCTGGCCGGTACCTGGGCCTATTGGGGCTGGAAGGGCGGGCTGTTCGATTCGGCCGCCGACGCCCGCGCCTATTTCGACGAGATGCGCTACATGCTGGCGCAGCAGATGGCGGCGCCGAACAGCCCGCAATGGTTCAACACCGGCCTGCACTGGGCCTATGGCATCGACGGCCCGGCCCAAGGCCACTGGTATGTCGACGAGGCGACCGGCGAGCCGCGCCTGTCCGACAGCGCCTATGAGCGGCCGCAGCCACATGCCTGCTTCATCCAGTCGGTGGCCGACGACCTGGTGAACGAGGGCGGCATCATGGACCTGTGGGTCCGCGAGGCCCGCCTGTTCAAATACGGCTCCGGCACCGGCTCGAACTTCTCCAAGCTGCGCGGCGAGGGCGAGAAGCTCTCCGGCGGCGGCCGCTCCTCCGGCCTTATGAGCTTCCTCAAGATCGGCGACCGCGCCGCCGGCGCCATCAAGTCGGGCGGCACCACCCGCCGCGCCGCCAAGATGGTGACAGTCGACATCGACCATCCGGACATCGAGACCTATATCGACTGGAAGGTGGTCGAGGAGCAGAAGGTCGCGGCCCTGGTCGCCGGCTCGAAGCTGGCGCGCAAGCATCTGAACGAGGTGATGGAGGCGTGCCACGGCGTCTCGGACGCCGAGACCGCTGACCGCTTCGACCCGAAGCAGAACAAGGCGCTGAAGCGCGCCGTCATCGGCGCCCGCAAGGCGATGCTGCCGGAGAACTACGTCCAGCGCGTCATCCACTTCGCGCGCCAGGGCTATAAGGGCATCGAGTTCCGGGTCTACGACACCGACTGGGATTCGGACGCCTACCTGACCGTCTCCGGCCAGAATTCGAACAACTCGGTCCGCCTGACCAACACCTTCCTCGAGGCGGTGCAGCAGGACGGCGAGTGGCAGTTGATCCGCCGCATCGATGGCAAGGTGTCGAAGACCCTCAAGGCCCGCGACCTGTGGGAGAAGATCGGCCACGCCGCCTGGGCCTCGGCCGATCCGGGGCTGCAGTTCGATACCACCATCAACGAGTGGCACACCTGCCCGGAATCGGGGCGGATCAACGCCTCGAACCCGTGCTCGGAATACATGTTCCTGGACGACACGGCCTGCAACCTGGCGTCCCTGAACCTGATGACCTTCCGTCGCGCCGACGGCTCCTTCGACATACCGGCCTTCGAGCATGGCTGCCGGCTGTGGACCATCACGCTGGAGATCGCGGTGATGATGGCGCAGTTCCCGAGCCGCGAGATCGCCCGCCTGTCCTATGAGTTCCGCACCCTCGGCCTGGGCTACGCCAATATCGGCGGCCTGCTGATGGCGTCCGGCATCCCCTATGACAGCGTCGATGGCCGCGAGCTGTGCGGCGCCATCACGGCGCTGATGACCGGCGTCGCCTACGCCACCTCCGCCGAGATGGCCAAGGCCGTGGGCCCCTTCCCCGGCTATGCCAAGAACGCGGCTGCCATGCTGCGGGTCATCCGCAATCACCGCCGCGCCGCCTATGGCGAGGCCGACGGCTATGAAGGCCTGTCGATCAACCCGGTGCCGCTGGAGGCCGATGCCTGCCCGGACCAGGAGCTGGTCGCCGCCGCCCGCCGCGCCTGGGACCGCGCCCTCGGCCTCGGCGAGGCGCATGGCTACCGCAATGCCCAGGCCACCGTGATCGCACCGACCGGCACGATCGGCCTGGTGATGGATTGCGACACCACCGGCATCGAGCCCGACTTCGCCCTGGTGAAGTTCAAGAAGCTGGCCGGCGGCGGCTACTTCAAGATCATCAACCGGGTGGTGCCCGAGGCGCTGCGCGGCCTCGGCTATAGCGACGACCAGATCGACGCGATCATCCGCTACGCCGTCGGCCACGGCACGCTGGAGCATTCCCCGGCGATCGGCTGGGCGGCGCTGAAGGCCAAGGGCTTCACCCAGGCCGCGATCGATGCGGTCGAGCTCGGCCTGAAATCCGCCTTCGACATCAAGTTCGTGTTCAACCGCTACAGCCTCGGCGACGATTTCCTGACCGGGACGCTGAAGGTGCCGGCGGCGGCGCTGGACGACGTCACCTTCGACCTCCTCGCCTTCCTCGGCTTCTCCAGGGCCGAGATCGAAGCCGCGAACACCTACTGCTGCGGCGCCATGACCCTGGAGGGGGCGCCGGAGCTGCAGGACGAGCACCTGGCGGTGTTCGACTGCGCCAATCCCTGCGGCCGCATCGGCAAGCGCTTCCTGTCGGTCGAGAGCCACATCCGGATGATGGCGGCGGCGCAGCCCTTCATCTCGGGCGCGATCTCCAAGACCATCAACATGCCGAATGCGGCGACGGTGGAGGACTGCAAGGACGCCTATCTGCTGTCCTGGCAGCTCTGCCTCAAGGCCAACGCCCTCTACCGCGACGGCTCCAAGCTGAGCCAGCCGCTGAATTCCTCCCTGCTCGACGACGACGACATCGAGGAGGAGGAGAGCCTGGTCGAGCGCATCATCGAGGCCCCGGCCGGCGCCCGCGCCCCGATGGTGGCGGAGCGGATCGTCGAGCGGGTGATCGAGCGGATCGTCGACAAGACCGGCGTCCGGGGCAAGCTGCCGCACCGCCGCAAGGGCTACACCCAGAAGGCGATCGTCGGCGGCCACAAGGTCTATCTCCGCACCGGCGAATACGACGACGGCAAGCTCGGCGAGATCTTCATCGACATGCACAAGGAAGGCGCCGCCTTCCGCASCCTGATGAACAACTTCGCCATCGCCATCTCGATCGGGCTGCAATACGGCGTGCCGCTGGAGGAATTCGTCGAGGCCTTCACCTTCACCCGGTTCGAGCCCTCGGGCCCGGTGCAGGGCAATGACGCCATCAAGATGGCGACCTCGATCATCGACTACATCTTCCGCGAGCTGGCGGTCTCCTATCTCGACCGCAGCGACCTGGCCCATGCCACGCCGGACGACCTGACGCCGGACACGGTTGGCAAGGGCGTGACCTCGGATGACGGCAAGACCCCGGCGGTGGCCGAGGCGGCGACGCCGATCCGCAAGGTCGCCTCGACCGGCTTCGTCCGCGGCAACTTCCGGGTGTTCGAGGGCGGCAATCTTCGCACCGTCGGCCGGCCGGGCGACGTGCAGGAGCTGGTGAGCGAAGCGGCGACGGCGCTGCACACCGAGGGCGCCACCGCTTTGGCGCCGGCGCCGGAACCGATCCAGCTGCGCAGCGCGGCCTTGAACGGCACGGCGGATGTCCGCCTGGCCAAGATCCGCGAGGCCCGGGCCAAGGGCTATGAGGGCGACCCCTGCCCCGAATGCCAGAACATGACCCTGGTGCGGAACGGCACCTGCCTTAAGTGCGAGACCTGCGGCGGGACGACCGGCTGCAGCTGAGGCCCGAAGGGCGATAGGAAGCGAGAAGAAAAGAGGTGCCCGGGCGCGAGCTCGGGCACTTCGCGTCAGAGCTATCCGACGGCCGAATAGAGCGACCGTGCCGCCAGGGCCAGGAGCGCGCCGGCGGCCAGCCAGCGGATCGGCCGGTGCCAGGCC
>NZ_JBFRCU010000141.1:0-11066 GCF_052113205.1 Inquilinus sp. YAF38
CGAGAGCCTGCTCAAGGTCGACCACCCCTGGATCCAGGAATACTTCCACGGGCCGCGCGGCCGGAGCCTGCTCAAGGTCGACCACCCCTGGATCCAGGAATACTTCCACGGGCCGCGCGGCCGCGCCGCGGCGGCCGAGCATGCCRCCCTGGAGCGCGCGCAGATGGGGGCGGAGGGCTGAGATGGAGACGCGTGCGAGCTATGTCGCCGTTGGCAGCTTCGTCCTGATCCTGATGGTCGGGCTGGTGGTGTTCGCCGTCTGGCTCGGCGGGTCGGGGCTGCGCGAGAATGCCGAGCGCTACCTGATCTACTTCTCCGGCAACGTCACCGGGCTGCAGGAGGGCAGCCAGGTGCGCTATCGCGGCATTCCGGTCGGAGCGGTCGAGGACATCCAGATCGACCCGTCCAATGTCGAGCGGGTGCAGGTCCGGATCGCGGTCCGGCCGAACACGCCGATCGTCAAAGGCACCGTGGCCTCGCTCGAGATCCAGGGCCTGACCGGCGGTGCTTTCGTCCTGCTCAGCGGCGGCGTCCAGGGCGCGTCGCGGCTGGAGAAAGAGGAGGGCAGGGAATACGCCGTCATCCCGTCCCGCCAGTCCGGCCTGCAGGCGATCGTCGACACCGTGCCGCAGTTGCTCGACCGGCTGTCTGACATCTCGCGCGAGGTGCAGCGGATCTTTTCCGAGGACAATGTCCGGAACATCTCCGAGGTCCTGGGCAATGTGAACACACTGACCGCGGCCTTGGCGCAGCGTTCGACCCAACTGGCGAGCACGATCGAGCGGATCGACACACTGACCCAGAATATCGACGGGTTGGTCACCGACGCGCGGGCGGACCTGAACAAGCTCACCACCGGCGCCACCGGCTTCCTGTCGACCACCGACACCCAGGTCAACGCCACGGTGGCCGATGCCCGGGCGATGATCGCGTCGCTGCGCCAAAGCGCCGACGGGGTGGCCCGGCTGCTGAAGCAATCCGGACCCGGGGTGGAGAGCTTCTCGACCGACGGTCTCTACGAGATCACCCAGCTGATCACCCAGCTCCGCCAGTTGACCGACAACCTGAACCGGACCCTGTCGCGGCTTGACCGCAGCCCGGCGCAGTTCCTGTTCGGCGGCTCGTCCGGTGGCGTGCCGCCGCAAGGTTCATCGAGGTGAAGATGAGTTTCTCCCCCTTGTCCCGGCGCTTCTTCCTGCGGCAGGCCGCTCTGTCCTCGGCCGCGGTCGGCCTTGCCGGCTGCGGCGGGATCAGCGCGCTGGCACCGCCGGCGCCGCAGGTCTATGAGCTGACGCCGAAGAACACCTTCGATCCGGGCCTGCCGAAGGCCAGCTGGCAACTCCTGGTCGACATGCCGAGCGCCAACGCCGGCATCGACACCGACCGGATCGCGATCAGCGAAAGTCCGACCAAGCTGGATTACTTCGCCAAGGTGGCCTGGGTCGACCGGGCCCCGGCGATGGTCGTCGGGCTGCTGGTCGAAAGCTTCGAGAACACCGGCAAGATCGTCTCGGTCGGCCGGCAGATCTCCGGCCTGCGCGCGAACTATGTGCTGCAGCCCGAGATCCGCGAATTCCGAGCCGAGCGCTGGGAAGGCCAGCCGTACCGGGTGCGGGTGCGGATCGGCGCCAAGCTGGTGCGCTTCCCGCAGCGGACGATCATCGGCGGCGAGAGCTTCGAGCGGGTGATCGAGGTGAAGGGGCCGGAGTTCACGGATGTGGTCCGGGCCTGGGACGATGCCCTGGGCGGCGTGCTGAAGCAGGTGGTCGAATGGACCCTGCGCACCGGCGAACGCGACGACCGCGCAGCCGGCCGGCCACGGCGGCAGGTCTAGGCAAGAATCGGGGCGGGGGTGAAAACCGCGTCGGCCCTCTGAGGGGCCGGCGCGGTGCGTCAACGGATCGGCTGCGTCGTCAGCGGGTGACGGTCTGCCAGAAGAAGAAGGCGATGACGCCGATGATGATGACCCACTCTGCACCCATGATCCGGTCCATCCCCGTGTTCGTTGCAGCCTTTCATAGCACGGCATGGCGCGATCGCAAGGCGCTCGCGGCGGCCTGGTGCCGAGGCGATGTTCGCAAGTGAAAATATTGGCATCGTTTCCGCTTCCCGATTAGCATTCTTGTTCGTCCAGCCACGGGAAGAAGAGCGGCCATGAACGCCACGGCGCGGCAGAGCCAGATCGTCGATCTGGTCCGCCAGGAGGGCTATGTCACGGTCGAGGCCCTGGCCGACCGCTTCCAGGTGACGCCGCAGACCATCCGCCGCGACATTTCGCTGCTGCAAGACCGGGCCCTGCTGCGGCGCTTCCATGGCGGCGTGACGGCGCCGGGCAGCGTCGAGAACTTCGCCTATTCGACCCGGCAGGTGCTGTGCCTGGAGGAGAAGCGCCGGATCGCCCGGCTGGTGGCGCGGCAGGTGCCGGACAACGCCTCGCTGTTCCTCAACATCGGCACGACGACGGAGGAGGTGGCCCGGGCGCTGCTCGGTCATCGCGGCCTGCGGGTGATCACCAACAACATCAATGTCGCGAACATCCTGTATTCGAATGCGAGCTGCGAGGTGATCGTCGCCGGCGGCGTGGTCCGGGCCCGGGACGGCGGCATCGTCGGCGAGGCGACGCTCGACTTCGTCCGCCAGTTCAAGGTCGATGTCGGGATCATCGGCATCAGCGGCATCGATGGCGACGGCACGCTGCTCGACTACGACTACCGCGAGGTGCGGGTGGCGCGGGCGATCATCGACAATTCGCGCCAAGTGTTCCTGGTGACCGACCACACCAAGTTCGGCCGCAATGCCATGGTGCGGCTGGCCTCGATCGGCGAGATCCACGCCCTGTTCACCGACCGGGCCCCGCCGGCGCCCTTCAGCGAGGCGATCGCCGCCACCACCTGCCGCGTCCACGTCGCCGACTAGCGATTTGGTTTTCAGATCACCTTGTCCTGCTGCAGCCGCGAGATCAGGTCCCTGGCCGCCCGGGCGGCGAGATCGGTGAAATTGCTGTTCGAGCCACCGCGCGCGACGGCCTCGCCCTTCCAGATGGCGGTGCCGCCGCCCGCCTCCTGCAGCGTGGCGTCGTAGCGGGCCGTCGGCTCCTCGATCCAGCGGCCGCCCGTCGTCAGCCCGGCGAAGGGGCCGGGATAGGGGCCGTAGCCGTAATACGGGAAGAACGGGTCTCCGACATAAGTCGGCGGCAGGTAGCGGGCGACGGTGGCGCGCTGATCGACGGCGATGCGTAGCACGGCGCGGACGCCGGCCGCCCGGATCGCGGCGGTCTCGGCGGCCGGGCCGCCGGGCCGGGTCGGCGGCGCCAGGTCGATCATCCGCCGGGCCTGCACGCCGCGGGCGGCGAGTTCGGCGACGGCGGCGCTCTCCAGCGCTTCGCGTTCGCCGAGGCGCGGCGTCTCCGCGACCACCACGATCGAGCGGATCGGCGCCCCGCCGCGATAGGCGGGGTCGACATAGCCGGCCACCTGCGTCTGCGCGCAGGGGCCGAGCAGCAGGGCGGTGAGGGCGAGGATGAGGGCGCGCATGACGCCTCCTGAGAATCGGCCTCGAAGAGATGGCGCAGCGGACCGCGGCCGCCAAGAACCGTTGTTACGATTGTGACAAATTTGTCGCTCACCAGAGGGGACCGTGGCGGAGAAGCATCTATTAAGCCACGCGGCGGCTGGGCTTACGGGGAGTTCTTGTGTATTAGGGCGAGGTATTCGGGGCCGTCCGGGGGGAATAATGGCCGTTGCGAGGAAGATAGCCATAGCCGTTGCCGCTGCCGTGATTTCGGCCAGCGCTGTGGCGGCGACGACGGGAACGGCCACGGCCAGCCCGTGGGCTGAGCCGGGCGACTCGACTCTGCGCAACGACATCCACATCCTGGAGAACTTCCGTCTCATCGACGGCGTGCTCAGCGCCTGGCCGCTGCCCTGGGCCCAGATCACCTATCGTCTGGCCAAGGCCGACCGGGATTCGCTGCCACCTTACGCCCAGGCGGCGCTCGACCGCGTCCGGGCACGGGCTGCGGCCGAGACCCGGCAGGGCCAGCTGCATTCGGAGCTGCGGGCCGACCTGACCAACCAGCCCGCCTTGGTGCGCGGCTTCGACTACACGGCGCGGCAACGGGGCGAGATTTCCGCCTCCTTCGAATATATGGCTGATTCGACCGCGATGCGGCTGTCGCTGGGCGCCTATTCCCGCTTCGCCAAGGGCGACAGCCCCTGGTACTACGCCGGCGAGGATGAATTCCAGGCGTCGCTCGACGGCACCTATCTCGCCCAGCGGATCGACAACTGGATCCTCTATGCCGGCTGGCTCGACACCTGGTGGGGACCGGGCGAGACCACCAGCCTGATCCTCTCCACCAACGCCCGGCCGTTCCCGAAGGTCGGCTTCATGCGGTCCAACCCGCACGCCTTCGAGACACCGTGGCTGAGCTGGATCGGCCCCTGGCAGTTCACCGGTTTCATGGGTGTCCTGCCAGACAGCCGGCAGGTGTCCAACCCGCTGATGTTCGGGCTGCGGCTCTCGATCAGCCCGATCCCGGGGCTCGAGCTCAGCGGCTCGCGCATCATGATGTTCTGCGGCAGCGGCCGGCCCTGCGGCATCAACACCTTCTTCAAGGGCTTCTTCGGCAACACCAACGTCGATGATCCGGCGCAGCAGGCCCTGGACCCGGCCAACCAGATCGCCGGCTTCGACGCCCGCTACAGCAACCAGATCTTCGGCCAGCCCTTCGAGATCTATGGCGAGCTGACCGGTGAAGACGCGGCCTATTCCTCCATCGGCTTGCCGCTGCCGTCGCGGAACGCCGGCGTCCTGGGCGCTTCGGTCTGGAACGGCTGGGGCGACGAGGGGGCGACGTGGAAGGTCAATGTCGAATATTCGAATTCGACCGCGAACTTCCTGGAAAAGAAGATCTACGGCTACTTCTACGAGAGCGGTGCCTATCCGGATGGCTATCGCTTCTACGACCGCGCAATCGGCGACAGCCTCGACGCCGATGCCGAGCTGTTCGGCGTTACCGGCACCTTCGTCGACACCGACGACTGGACCTACAAGGTCTCCTACTCCCACGCCTTCCTGAATCCGAAGAACGCCACCACCAACAGGGTCACCAAGACCAAGGAAGACATCAATATGGTCGATCTCGGCGTCTCGATTCCGATGCGGCGTAACACGGTCGGCATCAATCTGCGGTTTCAGGACGACTCGCCGAACAGCCCGGGCGAGCAGAAGCCGATGGCCGCATTGGGCGTGTCGACGACGATCCGCTTCTGAGACCTGTCCGGGTTCGCTACGGCGAATCCAAGCTACGAAGCCTCTCGCAACCGCCGCAGCAGGAACGCCCGCATCGCCGGGTCCTCGCACAGGCCGATGGCGCGCTCGTAGGCCGCGCCTACCGGCTGGCCGAGCCGCCGCAGCAGATGGGCGGCCAGCGCCCAATAGGGCTGATAGCTCGCCACCGCCTCGGCCGGGATCGCCTCCAGCAGCGCCCATCCGGCCGTGGCGCCGCGCGCGTCGGCGATGGCGGCGGCCTGGCCGACCCGCGCACCGATGGTCGGCGCCAGCCGCACCAGCCCCTCATACAGCAGGGCGATCGCCTCCCAGTCAGTCCGGCCCGTCCGGGCGCGCTGGGCGTGAACCGATTGGATCGCCGCCTCCAACTGGAACCGCCCGAAGCGCCGGTCCTGCGCGGCGGCTGACAGGATTCGCTCGGCCTCCGCCATCATCGGCTTCGACCAGCGCGCCGTGTCCTGTTCGGACAGCGGCACATAGTCGCCCTCCGGGCTGCGGCGTGCCTCGCGCCGGGCCTCGCAATGCAGCATCAGCGCCAGCAGCCCCTCGACCTCCGGCTCGGCCGGCAGCAGCGGCCGCAGCATCCGGCCGAGGTCGATGGCCTCCGCCGCCAGGCCGCGGCGGCGCGGATCGGCGCCGGCGACGTCGTCCCAGCCGCTGCCATAGGCGGCGTAGATCGCCTCCAGCACCGCATCGAGACGTGGCGGCAGCTCCTTCGCCTCCGGCAGCTCGAAGCCGATGCCGGCGTCGCGGATCTTGACCTTGGCGCGTGACAGCCGCTGGCCCATGGCGGCAGGGCTGACCAGGAAAGCCGAGGCGATGCGCGCGGCGTCGAGGCCCAGCACGGCCTGCAGCATCAACGGCGTGTGGATCGCCGGGTCGATCGCCGGATGGGCGCAGACGAACAGCAGCTTCAGCCGCTCGTCCGGGAAGCGGTCGGCTTCGGCCAGCGCCTCGGCCTCCTCCGCCGCGATGCGGAGGTCAGGGACGGCCTCCACCCGCACCCGGAGGTGGCGGGCGCTGTCGATCAGCCGGCGCCGCGCCGCGGTCAGCAGCCAGGCCTCCGGCCGGTCCGGCACGCCGTCGCGCGGCCAGGTCTCCAGCGCCGTGCGGAAGGCGTCGGCCAGTGCGTCCTCCGCCGCCGCGATATCGCGCGACCGGGCGGCCAAAAACGTCACCAGCCGGCCATAGGAGTCACGCGCCGCCCGCTCGACCGCGCGGCGCGCCTCCTGGCTCACGGCTCCTGCTTCATCGCCGGCAGGACCGGCCGGACCTCGACGCCGCCGCCCGGCCCGGCCGGATAGCGCGCCGCCCAGTCGAGCGCCGCGTCGAGGTTCGGCACCTCGATAATGAAGAAGCCACCCAGTTGCTCCTTGCTGTCGGCGAAGGGACCGTCCTGGACCAGCCGCTTGCCGTCGCGCAGCCGGATCGAGGTGGCGGTCTCGGGCGGCTCCAGCCCGGCGCCGGCCACGATGATTCCGGCCTCGCGCAGCGCGGTCATGTAGGGAATGAAGGCGGCCCAGAAAGCGTCGCGCTGCTCGCGCTTGTCCGGATCGCTGCGGGCCGCGAACTCCTCGGGGGACTGCTGGAACAGCAAGGCGTACTGCATGATCGTCTCCATTGCACGGGGTCGAGCGCATCTCGCTCACCCCCATGACGGGCCGGCGCCAAGCCTTTCGACATCGTCCGCGAAAATATTCGCGGCGGCTAGACCCGCCGGCGGCGCGACTTGGCGAAGGTGTCGAAGGCCACGGCCAGCACGATGATCACGCCGATGATGATCTGCTGGATGTAGGAGGAGACGTTCATCAGCACGAGGCCGTTCAGCAGCACGCCGATCAGCACCGTGCCGATCACCGTGCCGAAGATGGTGCCGATGCCGCCGAACAGGCTGGTGCCGCCGATCACCACCGAGGCGATCACGGTCAGCTCGTAGCCCTGACCCGCCACCGCCTCGGCCGAGTTCAGCCGGGCCGACAGCACGAAGGCGCCGAGCCCGACGAAGAAGCCCATGATGACGTAGACGCTGAGCAGCACCCGCCGCACCTTCAGCCCGGACAGCCGCGCCGCCTCCGGATTGCCGCCGACGGCATAGACCTGGCGGCCGAAGCGGCTGTAGCGCAGCACCAGATGGGCCAGCACGGCGAAGCCCAGGAACACCAGCACCGGCACCGGGATCTCCAGGATCTTGCCCTGGCCCCAGTAGCGGAAATCCGCGTCGAAGCCGCTGATCGGCCCGCCGCCGGACAGCAGCAGCGCGGCGCCGCGGAAGGCCGACATGCCGCCCAGGGTCACCACGAAGGGCGGCACCTTGAGCCGGGTGATGGCGAAGCCCTGCACCGCGCCGGCCACCATGCCGAGCAGGATCGAGACCAGGGCGGCGGCACCCCAGCCCCAGCCTTGAACTTCGTCCGAGCCGAGCGCGAAGTTGCCGCTGGCGCTGCCTTTGGCGACGATGGCGGCGGCGAGACCGCAGAAGGCCAGGACGGCGCCGACCGACAGGTCGATGCCTGCGGTCAGGATGACGAAGGTCATGCCGATCGCCAGCAGCCCGTAGATGGAGACCTGGCGCAGCACGTTCAGCAGGTTGACGGTGGAGATGAAGCGCGGCTCGGCGATGGCGAAGCCGGCCATCAGCACCACCAGGAAGATCAGCGGCGCGAACCGCGCCAGAAGCCCGAACAGGTCGAAGCCGCCCCGGTCCGGAAGAGTCGTGCCCTGCGCCATCTTGATCTTTCCTATGCCGCCCGGCGGCGAGTCATCAGCCGCATCAGCGTTTCCTCGTCGGCCTCGGCTCGGCCCATCTCGCCGGTGATCCGGCCCTCGCACATGGTGACGATGCGGTCGCTGATCGCCAGCACCTCGGGCAGCTCCGACGAGATCGCGATCACCGCGATGCCCTCCCGCGCCAACCGGCCCAGCAGCTGGTGCACCTCGGCCTTGGCGGCGACATCGATGCCGCGGGTCGGCTCGTCGACGATCAGCACCTTCGGCCGCAGCGCCAGCCAGCGGGCCAGCACCACCTTCTGCTGGTTGCCGCCGGACAGGTTGGCGATCTGCTGCTCCGGCCCCGCCATGCGGATGCCGAGCGCGCGGCGGTATTCCTCGACCAGCCCCCGTTCCTTGCTGTCCGACACATAGCCGAACAGACCCGCCAGCTTGCCGAGCGCGGCGATGGCCAGGTTGCTGCGGATCGCCAGCGACAGGAACAGCGCCTGCTGCTTGCGGTCCTCCGGCACCAGGCCGATGCCGTGCCGGATGGCGTCGGCCGGGCTGCGGATCTCGATCGGCTTGTCCTCGACCAGGACGCGGCCGCCGGTGCGGGCGTCGGCGCCGAAGATGGCGCGGGCCAACTCGGTCCGCCCGGCGCCGACCAGCCCGGCGATGCCCAGGATCTCGCCGCGCTGCACCGCCAGCGACACGTCGTGCAGCACCGTGGCGTGCGGGTTCAACGCGCTGCGCTCGGTGGCGATGCCCTCGGCCCGCAGCGCCGGCGGGCCGCTCTGGGCCGCGCCGCCCTCGATCCGGGCCAGGGCGCCGAGGTCACGCCCGACCATCATGCGGATGATGTCGTCGACCGTGATTTCGGCCACCTGCGCACTGCCGACCAGCCTGCCGTCGCGCAGCACGGTGACCCGGTCGCAGACCGTCATCACCTCGTCCAGCCGATGGGTGACGTAAATCACCGCGATGCCTTGGCCGCGCAGGGCGCGGATGATCGCCATCAGCCGGTCGACCTCGGTCGAGCTCAAGGCCGAGGTCGGCTCGTCCATCACGATCAGCCGCGATTCCATCGACAGGGCGCGGGCGATCTCGACCATCTGCTGCTCGGCGACGCTGAGATCGCGCACCAGCCGGCGCGGGTCGATGGCCAGGCCGATGCGGTCCAGCGCCGCCTTCGCCGTCCGGTGCATCGCGCCCCAATCGACCAGCCCGGCTCGGCCGGGCTCACGGCCGATCAGGATGTTCTCCCCGACCGTCAGGCTCGGGATCAGGTTGAACTCCTGATAGATCGTGACGATGCCGCGCCGCTGTGCCTCATAGGGCGCGGCGAAGCTGACCGTCTCGCCGGCGAAGACGATGCCGCCACTGTCCGGCGCCTGGGCCCCGGACAGGATCTTCAGCAGCGTCGACTTGCCGGCACCGTTCTCGCCGAGCAGGCCGTGCACCTCACCGGCCGCGACCTCCAGCCCGACGCCGTCCAGGGCGACGACGCCCGGGAAGCGCTTGGTGATCGCGATCATGCGCAGCAGCGGTTCGGTCATCCGTGTCCTCTCCCTCTTGTCATGCCCGGGCTTGACCCGGGCATCCAGGGCGGCAAGAGCAGCTCTTCATGGCCCCTGGATCGCCGGGTCGAGCCCGGCGATGACAGGATGGGAAAGTACTACTTCACCTCGCCGATGCGCTCGGCCTTGTCGAGATTGGCCTTGGTGATGGCGATCGGGGTCAGCAGGATCAGTGCCGGGTCCGGCTTCTTCTGGGTCTTGAGGTAATCGACCAGCACCTCGACCGCCTTGCGGCTCTGGCCGCCCGGGAACTGCTCGATGGTGCCGGCCAGTCCGCCGTCGCGGATGCTGCCCAGCGCCTCCGGCAGCGCGTCGAAGCCGATGATCTTGATCTTGTCCTGCAGGTTGCGGCCGCGCACCGCCTCGAGCGCGCCGAGCGCCATGTCGTCATTGGCGGCGACGATCACGTCGGGCGGCGTCGACAGCCCGGCCAGGATCGACTCGGTGATGCTCAGTCCCTGGTCGCGGGCGAAGTTGGCGGTCTGCTCCGCCACGAACTTGTACTTGTCCTTGTGGGCGTCGAGGACGTTGTGCACGCCCTTGTTGCGGTCGATCGCCGGGCTGGCGCCCGGCTGGCCCTGCAGGTTCACGATGGTGGCGCCGTTCGGGTAGCTGTCCATCAGCCATTTCGCCTGGGCTTCGCCGCCCAGCACGTTGTCGGCGCCGACATGGGCCAGGATGCCGTCGACCCCGGTGACGCGGCGATCGATGGTCACCACCGGCACGCCGGCCTCCACCGCCTCGGTCAGCACCGGCGCCATGGCGTTGACGTCGATTGGGCTGATCACGATGCCGTCGACCTTCTGCACCAGCGCCGCCTCGACATCGGCGGTCTGCTTCGGTGCGCTGTTCTGGCCGTCGGATTCGACCGACGCGACGCCCAGCTTCTGCGCCTCGGCCTTCAGCTCGTTCATCATGTGGACGAAGAACGGGAAGCCCAGGCTGGGCACCGATGTCAGGATGGTCTTCTTGTCCTGCGCCGCCCCCGGCAGGGCGACCGCGATCGCCAGGACCGCGCCCAGCAGGGCGCGCTGCAACGTACCAGTCATGAGCTCTCCTCCACGGCGATTTGGTTGCCGGGGGCGGTGCCGCGCCGCAATCCCGACTCTTTGTTCAGCTCAAATTGTCGGATGATTGTTCATCCACTGTCAACGGAGTGCTCCGGGTGCGGCGGCGTTGGACAGAGCGGGTGCGGATGGCGGATAAGCTTTTCGATCGAGGCCGGACGGGGCGAATGACGATGACGAAGGCGAGAACGGTGGAGCGGCCGGCGGCGGCGACGGAGCCTGGCAGCCAACTGGTGGTGCCGGTGGTGTTGTCCGGCGGTTCGGGGACGCGGTTATGGCCGCTGTCGCGGGCCGGCTATCCCAAGCAGTTCCTGCCGCTGGTGTCGGACAGCACCATGATCCAGGAGACGGTGAGCCGGGTCGGCGAGGCCGACGGCTTCGCGCCGCCGGTGTTCATCTGCGCCGACGACCACCGCTTCAT
>NZ_JBFRCU010000142.1:0-10963 GCF_052113205.1 Inquilinus sp. YAF38
TGCTGAATGCTGAACGGGACCGGCGCGGGCGGCGACGCCCAGGGCGACGTGCTGACGGCCATCGAGAACCTCATCGGCTCGGCCTTCGCCGACACGCTGAGCGGCAGCGCCGGAGCCAACATCCTGGCCGGCGGCGACGGCAACGACACGCTCCAGGGCCTCGGCGGCGCCGACGTGCTGCAGGGCGGCAACGGCAGCGACACCGCCTCCTACGCCGCCTCGGCCGCCGCGGTCGTGGTCAACCTGCTGACCGGGACCGGCACGGGCGGCGACGCCGCGGGTGACACCCTGTCCGGCATCGAGACCCTGGTCGGCTCGGCCTTCGCCGACACGCTGACCGGCAGCGCCGCGACCAACTTCCTGACCGGCGGCGACGGCAACGACACGCTCCAGGGCCTCGGCGCCGCCGACGTGCTGCAGGGCGGCAACGGCAGCGACACCGCCTCCTATGCCGCCTCGGCGGCCGCGGTCGTGGTCAACCTGCTGAACGGGACCGGCGCGGGCGGCGACGCCCAGGGCGACGTGCTGACGGCCATCGAGAACCTCATCGGCTCGGCCTTCGACGACACGCTGACCGGCGACGCCGGAGCCAACATCCTGGCCGGCGGCGACGGCAACGACTTGCTCCAGGGCCTCGGCGGCGCCGACAACCTGCAGGGCGGCAACGGCATCGACACGGTGACCTATGCCGCCTCGGCCGCGGGCGTCATCCTCAACCTCACGAGCAACATCGGGTCGGGCGGCGATGCCGCGGGCGACAGCTTCAGCAGCATCGAGAACGCCACCGGCTCGGCCTTCGCCGACGTGATCAACGGCAGTGCCGGGGCGAATGTCCTGGATGGCGGTGCCGGTGACGACGTGCTGGCGGGCCGCGCCGGTGCGGACATCCTGCAAGGCGGGGCCGGCAGCGACACGGCCAACTACATCGCCTCCGCCGCGCGCGTCGGGATCAACCTTGCCAACACCGCCGTGAGCGGCGGCGATGCGACAGGCGACAGCTTCGACAGCATCGAGAATCTCTCCGGCTCGAACTTCGACGATGTCCTGGTCGGCGACGCCGGGGCCAACGCCCTCTCCGGCGCCGACGGGGACGACACGCTCGCCGGCGGCGCCGGCGCCGACAGCCTGATCGGCGGCAACGGCACGGACACCGCCGACTACGAGGGCTCGGCGAATGCGGTCACGGTCAACCTGCTCACCGGCACCGGCACCGGCGGCGAAGCCCAGGGCGACACGCTGACGGGGATCGAGAACCTCACCGGCTCGGCCCTGGCCGACGCGCTGACCGGCAACGCCGCGGCCAATGTGCTGACCGGCGGCACCGAGGCCGACGCGCTCACCGGCGGGGCCGGGGCGGACACCCTCGACGGCGGCAGCGGCCTGGATACCGCCGCCTATGACACCTCCGCGGCGGCGGTCTCGGTCAACCTGCTGAGCGGGGCGGCCTCCGGCGGCGACGCCGCGGGCGACACGCTGCTGAGCATCGAGAACCTCGTCGGCTCGGCTTTCGCCGACACCCTGACCGGCGATGGCGGGGTCAATGACCTGCGCGGCGCCGATGGCGACGACACGCTCGTCGGCGGGGCCGGCGCCGACCGCCTCTTCGGCGGCAACGGGGTCGACACGGCGGACTATGGGGCCTCCGCTGCCGGGGTGGTCATCGACCTCATCGCGGGAACCGGCACCGGCGGCGACGCCGAGGGCGACACGCTGCAGAGCATCGAGAATCTCATCGGGTCGAACCTCGACGACCGGCTGTACGGCGACGGCAGCGTCAATGTGCTGAGCGGCGGCGGCGGCGACGACCAGCTCCGCGGCGGGGCTGGGGCCGATGTGCTGGACGGCGGCGCTGGCTTGAACTTCGCCAACTACCAGGGCTCGGCCGAGGCAGTCTCGGTCAACCTGCTGACCGGCATCCACAGCGGCGGCGACGCCGCGGGCGACACGCTGACCAACATCGAGAACCTGTACGGCTCCAGCAACGACGACACCCTGACCGGCGACAACGTCCGCAACATCATCGGCGGCGAGCTCGGCAACGACACCCTCGTCGGCAATGGCGGCGACGACGCGCTCTCCGGTGAGGCCGGGAACGACAACCTCGATGGCGGCGACGGTGCCGACCGGCTGGTCGGCGGCGCCGGGGTCGACACCATCCATGGCGGCATCGGCGATGACTCGGTCGATGCCGGCAGCGAGAACGACCAGGTCTTCGGCGAGGCGGGAGACGACAACATCCTGGGCGGCGCCGGCGACGACCAGCTCGACGGCGGCGACGGCGACGACACGCTCGAAGGCGCCGCCGGGGCCGACGCGCTGACCGGCGGCGACGGCATCGACACCGCGAGCTATCTCGGCTCGGCCGCCGGCGTGTCGGTCGATCTYGCGACSGGTGACGTCTCCGGCGGCGACGCCGCGGGCGACACGCTCGGCAGCATCGAGCAGGTGGTCGGCTCGGGTTTCGCCGACACCCTGACCGGCGACGCCAAYGCCAACACCCTSTGGGGCATGGCCGGCGACGACGTGCTCACCGGCGGTGGCGGCGGCGATGCGCTGAAGGGCGGCGCGGGCAACGACCGCTTCGTCTACACCGCCTTGTCCGACAGCGCGGTCTCCGGCCTCGGCAAGGACACGATCCTGGACGTCACGACCGGCGACAAGATCGACCTGTCGGCGATCGATGCCGACGGCAACAGCGAGAACGGCGACACCGCCTTCACCTTCGGCACCGGCGCCTACACCGGCGCGGGCGGCGAGCTGCGGGTGGTGACGGCCGGGGCGGTCCAGGTGGTCTATGTCGACGTCAACGGCGACAAGGTCTCCGACTTCGCCATCAACGTCACCTCCGACCACGCCCTGACCGCCAGCGACTTCGTGCTGTAGCTGCGGCAGGCCCGGACGCCGGCGGCGTCCGGGCCTATCCTCGGTTGCCTCCAGACGCGGCATCCGGCCCCACGAATTGTCCGATCTGCCTCAGGGCACCGAATCCAAGTTTCAGAGACCAGAGCATTCTTCCCATTTCTGTCATTGCCCGGCTTGACCCACTGCTGTCCGGTTAAGCTTTTCGGGTTGCAGATCTAAGCGCTGACCTAAACTTTATTGTCATTGCCGAGCTTGACCCGGCAATCCAGGGGCCACCGAGAACGGCTTTGAAAGCCCCTGGATCCTCGGGTCAAGCCCGAGGATGACAATTTCTTTCACAGTGCCGCTCATCGCCGCCCTGCGATCTGCCTACCCGGATATGCAGAACCTGTGATAAATCCTACCTATACAGTCCTGCCTGGGCCGACCGGGCGCATTTGAAGCCCGGCCGCTACCAATAGAACCGGCGGCGCCGACCCAGCGGAGCAGGAGGACGATCGTGACCCAGACCCTCAACGGCACCGCCGGCGCCGACACCCTCACCGGGACCGATCCGGGCAATCCGGCCAATCCGGACGGCATCGACATCATCAACGGCCTCGCCGGCAACGACACGCTCAGCGGCCTCGGCGGGAACGACGTCATCCAGGGCGGCGCGGGCGCCGACGCCATGAACGGCGGCGCCGGCATCGACACGCTCAGCTATGCCAATTCCAGCGGCAACGTCGGGGTGGCCCTGAACTCCATCGCCCTGTCCGGCGACGCCCAGGGCGACACCATGACCGGCTTCGAGAACCTGATCGGCAGCGCCTTCTCCGACCAGCTCGTCGGCGACAGCGGGGTCAACACGGTCGATGGCGGTGGCGGCGACGACGGCGTCCAGATCAGCGGCGGCGCCGACACGCTGATCGGCGGCGCCGGCACCGACACCCTCAACGCCGGCTTCTGGGGCTCGGCCATCACCCTCAACCTGGCCACTGGGGTCGGTAGCGGGGGCGTCACCTTCACCGGCTTCGAGACGGTGCTGGGCTCAGCGTTCAACGACGTCCTGACCGCCATGCTGAACAGCAACACCACGCTGTCCGGGTCCAACGGCGCCGACACGCTCAATGGCGGCAATGGCGCCGACAGCCTGTTCGGCGACAGCTACGCCGGCATCAACGTCGCCGGCGGCGCCGACACGCTGATCGGCGGGGGCGGCAACGATATCCTCGAAGGCGGCCAGTTCGGCGACGTGCTGAACGGCGGCGCCGGCACCGACACCGCCTCGTATGATGGCTCCGCTGTCGGGGTGGCCGTCAACCTGGCCACCGGCACCGCCACCGGCGGCGACGCCCAGGGCGACACCTTCAGCAGCATCGAGAACATCGCCGGTTCGGCCCAGGCCGACGTCCTCACCGGCGATGCCGGGGCCAACACTCTCGATGGCGCCGGCGGCGCCGACCTGCTCGACGGCGGCGCCGGGGCCGACGTGCTGAACGGCAGCTTCAGCCCCGACACGGTGACCTACGCCGCGTCCAGTGCCGGGGTGACCGTCAACCTGATGACGGGCAACGGCACCGGGGGCGACGCCCAGGGCGACGTGCTGAGCAGCATCGAGAACCTCATCGGCTCGGCCTTCGCCGACATCCTGATCGGCACCGCCGGGGCCAACACCCTCGACGGCGGCGCCGGCAACGACACGCTCCAGGGCCGCGCCGGTGCCGATACGCTGCAGGGCGGCGCCGGCACCGACACCGCCGACTACGCCGGCTCGGCGGCCGGGATCGTGGTCACGGTCAACGGCGCCGCCTCGGGCGGCGACGCCGCGGGCGACACCCTGTCCGGCATCGAGAACCTGACCGGTTCGGCCCTGAACGACACGCTGACCGGCGACGGCGGGGCCAATGTCTTGGCCGGCGGCGACGGCAACGACGCGCTCCAGGGCCGCGCCGGCGCCGACGCGCTGCAGGGCGGGGTCGGCACCGACACCGCCACCTACGCCGCCGCCGCCGCCGGCATCTCGGCCAACCTCGCAGCCGGCATCGGCGCGGGCAGCGACGCCCAGGGCGACACCTTCAGCAGCGTCGAGAACCTGATCGGTTCGTCCTTCAACGACACGCTGACCGGCGATGCCGGGGCCAACACTCTCAATGGCGCCGGCGGCGCCGACCTGCTGGACGGCGGCGCCGGGGCCGACGTGCTGAACGGCAGCTTCAGCCCCGACACGGTGACCTACGCCGCGTCCAGTGCCGGGGTGACCGTCAACCTGATGACGGGCACCGGCACCGGGGGCGACGCCCAGGGCGACGTGCTGAGCAGCATCGAGAACCTGACCGGCTCGGCCTTCGCCGACATCCTGATCGGCACCGCCACGGCGAACACCCTCGACGGCGGCGCCGGCAACGACACGCTCGACGGCCGCGCCGGGGCCGACACGCTGATCGGCGGCGCCGGCACCGACACGGCCAGCTATGGCGCCTCCGCGGCCGGGATCGTGGTCACGGTCAACGGCGCCGCCTCGGGCGGCGACGCCGCAGGCGACATCCTGACCGGCATCGAGAACCTGACCGGCTCGGGCCTCAACGACCTGCTGACCGGCGATGCCGGGGTGAATGTGCTGAACGGCGGCAACGGCAACGACACGCTCATCGGCCTCGGCGGCGCCGACACGTTGCAGGGCGGCGCGGGCATCGATACCGCCACCTACGCCGCCTCGGCGGCGGGCGTCACGGCCAACCTGCTGACCGGCGTGGGCTCCGGCGGCGATGCCGCGGGCGACACGCTGACGGCCATCGAGAAATTGATCGGATCCGCCTTCAACGACACGCTGACCGGCGACGCCGGGGCCACCAACTCCCTGGACGGCGGCGACGGCAACGACACGCTCCAGGGTGGCGCCGGCGCCGACGTGCTGCAGGGCGGCAACGGCAGCGACACCGCCTCCTATGCCTCCTCGACGGGCGTCGCCATCAACCTCACGGCTGGCGCCGGCGCGGGCGGCGACGCCGCGGGCGACGTCCTGCTCGGTATCGAGAACCTGACCGGCTCGGCGTTCGGCGACACGCTGGCCGGCGATGCCGGGGCCAACGTCCTGGCCGGCGGTGACGGCAACGACACGCTCATCGGTTTCGGCGGTGCCGACGCGCTGCAGGGCGGCAACGGCATCGACACCGCGGACTATGGCGCCTCGGCAGCGGGCATCGTGGTCAGCCTGTCGGCCAACACCGCGTCGGGCGGCGATGCCGCGGGCGACAGCTTCAACAGCATCGAGGGCATCATCGGCTCGGCCTTCGCCGACACCATCAACGGCAGTGCCGGGGCGAATGTCCTGGATGGCGATGACGGCGACGACGTGCTCGCAGGCCGCGGCGGCGCGGACATCCTGCAGGGCGGGGCCGGCAACGACACCGCCGACTACATTGCCTCCGCGGCCGTCAACGTCAATCTCGCGACCAGCACCGCCACCGGCGGCGATGCCCAGGGCGACACCTTCGACAGCATCGAGAACCTCTCCGGCTCGGCCTTCGCCGACACCCTGACCGGCGATGCCGGGGCCAATGTGCTGGACGGCGGCAACGGCAACGACCTGCTCCAGGGAGGGGCCGGGGCCGACACGCTGAACGGCGGCGCCGGCATCGACACGGCCAGCTACGCCGCCTCCGCCGCGAGCGTCAGCATCAGCCTCACGGGTAGCGCCAACGGCGGCGACGCCGCGGGCGACACGCTGACCGGCATCGAGAACCTGATCGGCTCGGCCTTCATCGACTCGCTGGATGGCGACGGCGGGGCCAATGTCCTGGCCGGGGGCGACGGCAACGACAAGCTCTTCGGTTCCGGCGGTGCCGACGCGCTGCAGGGCGGCAACGGCATCGACATCGCGGACTACACACCCTCGGCCACGGGCATCTCGGTCAACCTGGCCATCGGGACCGCGTCCGGCGGCGATGCCCAGGGCGACACGCTGACCAGCATCGAGACCGTCCTCGGCTCCGACTTCGCCGACGTGATGACCGGCAGTGCCGGGGCGAATTTCCTGAGTGGCGGCGCCGGCGACGACCTGCTCGACGGCGGCGCCGGGGCCGATGCGCTGACCGGCGGCGCGGGCGACGACCTGCTCGGCGGCGGCGCCGGGGCCGACAGCATGGAAGGCACCAGCGGCATCGACACGGTGACCTATGCCGCGTCCACCGCGGGCGTCAACATCAACCTCGCGGCTGGCTCCGCCTCGGGCGGCGACGCCGCGGGCGACACGCTGAGCAGCATCGAGAACCTCTCCGGCTCGGCCTTCGCCGACACCCTGACCGGCGATGCCGGGGCCAACGCCCTGGCCGGCGCCGGCGGGAACGACCTGCTCGACGGCGGCGCCGGGGCCGACGCGCTGAATGGCGGCACGGGCACCGACACGGCGACCTATGCCGGCTCCGCCGCGGGCGTCAACATCAACCTCGCGGGCGGCTCCGCCAACGGCGGCGACGCCGCGGGCGACATCCTGTCCGGCATCGAGAACCTGACCGGCTCGGCCTTCGCCGACACGCTGGCCGGCGATGCCGGGGTGAATGTCCTGGCCGGCGGTGACGGCAACGACACGCTCATCGGCTTCGGAGGTGCCGACGTGCTGCAGGGCGGCAACGGCATCGACACCGCGGACTATGGCGCCTCGGCGGCGGGCATCGTGGTCAGCCTGTCGGCCAACACCGCGTCGGGCGGCGATGCCGCGGGCGACAGCTTCAACAGCATCGAGAACATCATCGGCTCGGCCTTCGCCGACACGATCAACGGCAGCGCCGGGGCGAATTTTCTGAGTGGCGGCGCCGGCGACGATTTGCTCGCGGGCCGCGGCGGCGCCGACACCCTGTTCGGCGGGGCGGGCAGCGACACGGCCGACTACATCGCCTCCACGGCCGTCAACGTCAACCTGGCGACCGGCACCGCCACGGGCGGCGATGCCCAGGGCGACAGCTTCAGCAGCATCGAGAATCTCTCCGGCTCGAACCAGGCCGACACCCTGACCGGCAATGCCGGGGCCAACGCCCTCTCGGGCGCCGGCGGGGACGACCTGCTCGCCGGCGGCGCCGGTGCCGATGCGCTGGACGGCGGCGCGGGCATCGACACGGCGACCTATGCCGCCTCTGCGGTCGAGCCCGTCAACGTCAACCTCGCGACCGGCATCGGCATCGGTGGTGACGCCCAGGGCGATACGCTGACCGGCATCGAGAACCTGATCGGCTCGGCCCTCAACGACACGCTGGGCGGCGATGCCGCGTCCAACATTCTCGATGGTGGCGCGGACATCGACTTGGCCACCTATAAGTTCTCGGCAGCCGCGGTGTCGATTAACCTCCAGGCCCACATCGCGGCGGGCGGCGATGCCCAAGGCGACACGCTGATCAGCATCGAGTCCCTCGCCGGCTCGAGCTTCGGCGACACCCTGATCGGCGAGGCCGGGTTCAACATCCTCTTCGGCGGCGACGGCAACGACACGCTCCAGGGCCTCGGCGGGGTCGACACGCTGGCGGGCGGCAACGGCAGCGACACCGCCTCCTATGCCGCCTCGGCGGCCGCGGTCGTGGTCACGGTCAACGGCGCCGCCTCGGGCGGCGATGCCGCGGGTGACACCCTCGAGAGCATCGAGAACCTGGCTGGTTCCGCCTTCAACGACACGCTGACCGGCGATGCCGGGGCGAATGTCCTGGCGGGCGGCGACGGCAACGACACGCTCATCGGCCTGGGCGGCGCCGACGCGCTGCAGGGCGGCAACGGCGTCGACACGGCGACCTATGCCGCCTCGGCCGCGGGCATCGGTCTCAGCCTCTCGTCCAACACCGCGACGGGCGGCGATGCCGCGGGCGACAGCTTCAGCAGCATCGAGAACATCATCGGCTCGGCCTTCGCCGACACCATCAACGGCAGTGCCGGGGCAAATGTCCTGGATGGCGGCGCCGGCGACGACCTGCTGGTCGGCCGCGGCGGCGCCGACGCGCTGATCGGCGGCGCGGGCATCGACACGGCGAGCTATGTTTCCTCGGCCGCGGGCGTCACGGTCAACCTGCTGACCGGCACCGGCGCGGGCGGCGACGCCGCGGGCGACACGCTGGCGACCATCGAGAACCTCGTCGGCTCGAATCTCGACGACATCCTGATCGGCACCGCCGGGGCGAACACCCTCGACGGCGGCGCCGGCAACGACACGCTCGACGGCCGCGCCGGCGCCGACACGCTGATCGGCGGCGCCGGCACTGACACGGCCAGCTATGGCGCCTCCGCGGCCGGGATCGTGGTCACGGTCAACGGCGCCGCCTCTGGCGGCGACGCCACGGGCGACATCCTGACCGGCATCGAGAACCTGACCGGCTCGGGCCTCAACGACATTCTGACCGGCGATGCCGGGGTGAATGTGCTGAACGGCGGCAACGGCAACGACACGCTCTACGGCGACGCCGGCGCGGACACGCTGCTGGGCGGCAACGGCATCAACGTGCTACTGGGTGGCGCCGGCGCCGACACGCTGCAGGGCGGCAACGGCATCGACACCGCCTCCTATATCGCCTCGGCGGCCGCAGTCGTGGTCACGGTCAATGGCGCCGGTCTCGGCGGCGATGCCGCAGGCGACACCCTGTCCGGCATCGAGAATTTGATCGGCTCGGCCTTCGCCGACACGCTGACGGGCGACGCCGGGGCCAACCAGCTCCAAGGCTTCACCGGCGCAGACACGCTGCAGGGCCTCGGCGGCGCGGACACGCTGATCGGCGGCGACGGCATCGACACCGCCTCCTATGCCGCCTCCGCCGCGGGGGTCAGTCTCAGCCTCTCGTCCAACACCGCGTCGGGCGGCGATGCCGCGGGCGACAGCTTCAACAGCATCGAGAACGTCATCGGCTCGGCCTTCGCCGACGTGATCAATGGCGAGGCCGGAGCCAATATCCTGGATGGCGGCGCCGGCGACGACCTGCTGGCGGGCCGCGGCGGCGCCGACACCCTGCGCGGCGGGGCCGGCAGCGACACGGCGACCTATGCCGCGGCCGGCACGCTGGTGATCGTCAACTTGGCCGCCGGCACCGGCGCGGGCGGCGATGCCCAGGGCGACACGCTGACCGGCATCGAGAACGTCACCGGCTCGGCCTTCGACGACACGCTGACCGGCGACGCCGGCGTGAATGTCCTGGATGGCGGCGCCGGCGACGACCTTCTCGTCGGGGGAGCGCTCGGCGATACGCTGACCGGCGGCGCCGGCAACGACACCGCCGCCTATCAGGCCTCCAGTGCCGCGGTGAACGTCAACCTGGCCACCGGGGCCGTGTCCGGCGGCGATGCCCAGGGCGACACGCTGACGGCCATCGAGAGCCTGATCGGCTCGGCCTTCGCCGACACCCTGACCGGCGATGCCGGGGCCAACGCCCTCTCCGGCACCGGCGGGGACGATCTGCTCGCCGGCGGCGCCGGTGCCGATGCGTTGGACGGCGGCGCGGGCATCGACACCGCGACCTATGCCGCCTCTGCGGCCGTAATCGTCAACCTCGCGGCCGCTATCCACTTCGGTGCCGGCTTCGGCGGCGACGCCCAGGGCGACACACTGTTCAATATCGAGAACCTGATCGGCTCGGGCTTCAGTGACACGCTGATTGGCGACGCCGGGGCCAATGTCCTGGCCGGGGGCGACGGCAACGATATTATCCAGGGTGGCGCCGGCGCGGACACGCTGGACGGCGGCGCCGGCATCGACACGGCGAGCTATGCGGCTTCGGCCGCCGCGGTCGTGGTCACGGTCAACGGCGCCGCCTCCGGCGGCGACGCCGCGGGCGACACGCTGCTGAGCATCGAGAACCTGACCGGCTCGGCCTTCGCCGACATGCTGACCGGCGATGCCGGGGCCAATGCGCTGAGCGGCGGCGACGGCAACGATCTGCTCCGCGGCGGCGGGGGGGCGGATGCCCTCACCGGCGGCAACGGGGTCGACACGGCGGACTATGCGGCCTCCGCCGTCGGTGTGGTCATCGACCTCATCGCGGGAACCGGCACCGGCGGCGATGCCCAGGGCGATACGCTGCAGAGCATCGAGAATCTCATCGGGTCGAACCTCGACGACCGGCTGTATGGCTCCGCCGCGGCCAATGTGCTCAGC
>NZ_JBFRCU010000143.1:0-10929 GCF_052113205.1 Inquilinus sp. YAF38
GTTCGGCGCCGGCCGCGCGGTGGCCGGCACCGACCTCGCCGCCGCCATGGCCGCGGCCGACGGGCTGATCCACGCCACCCCGACCGGGATGGCGAACCATCCCGGCCTGCCGCTGCCGGACGAACTGCTGGCGCCGCGGCACTGGGTGGCCGAGATCGTCTACTTCCCGCTCGAGACCGAGCTGCTGTGCATCGCCCGCGCCCGCGGCTGCCGCACCCTCGACGGCGGCGGCATGGCGGTGTTCCAGGCGGTCGAGGCGTTCCGGCTGTTCACCGGCATCACGCCGGATTCCGACCGGATGACCCGGCACTTCGCCTCGCTCGGGCCGGGGTAACGGCCGCTGCGGGTGCAACCGCCGCCTCCGCCCCGCCCTGCAGCAGGCGGATGACGGCGTCGCCGATCATCCGCCGGTGCTTCTCGCGCAGCGCCGGCTCCGACAGGTCGCGGCGGAAGATGGTGCCGAAGGTGTGGCGGTTGGAGACGCGGAAGAAGCAGAAGGCGCTGATCAGCATGTGCAGGTCGACCGGATCGACCTCGGCCCGGAACACGCCCGCCTTCCGCCCGCGCTCCAGGATCGCGGCGATGGTCTGGACGATGCCGAGATTGGTGCTGCGGATCGAGGCGGTGTGCGCCAGATGCTCGGCCCGGTGGATGTTCTCGATGCTGACCAGGCGGATGAAGTCGGGATGCGCCTCGTCATAGTCGAAGGTGAATTCGGCCAGCCGCCGCATCGCCTCTTCCGGGGCCAGATCCTCCAGATGCAGCGCCGCCTCGGCGGTGCGGATGTCGGCATAGGCCTTCTCCAGCACCGCGTGGTACAGCCCCTCCTTGCCGCCGAAATAATAGTAGATCATGCGCTTGGAGGTGCGGGTGCGCTCGGCGATCGCGTCGACGCGCGCGCCGCTCAGCCCATGGGTCGCAAACTCCTCGGTCGCGACCTCGAGGATATCCTGCCTGGTGCGCTCGGGGTCGTTCTTGCGGGCGGTCTTCCGCTCCGCCGCGCCCGACTTGGTCCTGCCCGCCATCTCCTGGCCCGCTCCCCGCTCCCCGCACCGACGCCGCCGCCGATCGGCGGACGGTCTAGTTCTCCGGAACTTCACGGCCGCGAACAAGCGCTTTCGCGCCGCGCCCTTCTACACCAGCGCCAGCACCCGGCTCGGCCCGCCGGTCCCGCCCTTCACCTTGGGGCCGCCGAGGACCAGATGCGCGCCCTTGGCCGGCAGGCCGTCGAGATTGGCCAGGCATTCGACGCCCCAGCGCCCGCTCGGCAGCCAGGAATAATGCACCGGGAAGCGGCCGGTCTCGATGCCGAGATCGAGCGACAGGGTGTCGACGCCGATGCCCTTGACGCTGCGCTCGGTCATCAGCAGATGCGCCGTCTCGCCGTGGAAGCCCGGCGTGTGGTTCTTGCCGGCATCGTCCCGCCCGGCGAAGCGCGGCGACTGCAGCAGCCGGTGCCAGCCGGAATTCATGACCACGCAGCAGCCCTCGGGCAGCGGGCCGTTCGCCGCCTCCCAGCGCTTGATGTCATCGGGCGTCACCGCGCTGTCCGGGTCGTCCTGCGCCCGCTGCGAGATGTCGATCACCGCCAGCGGCACCACCAGGTCGGTGACCGGGATCTCGTCGACGCTGCGCCCGTCGGCCGAGAAGTGCAGCGGCGCGTCCATATGCGTGCCGGTGTGCTCCATCAGCGTCCAACGGTTGATGTTCAGCTTGTCCTTCGCGTAACGGAACACCGGCTCCATGGTGAACCATTTCGAGCCGTCGAAGGTCGGAAAGCCCTCGAACAGCGGATGGGTCAGGTCCTGCACCTCGGTGAAGGACCGTGCGGCCGGCGCCGCGACGGCACCGACCACGGGGGCGGCCGAGGCGGCGGCCAGGGCGATGCCGCCCTTCAGCACGCCGCGCCGGGTGACATGGCGGCAGATCGTTTCCAGACAGCCCGGTGGGCACATGGCGCTCCCTCCCTTGCCGCGCCCGAATGACCGATCCTCGCCGGATCACGCCTCGGCGCTTGACTATACGTACCAGTTCGTACATTTCTGAGGAAGAAGAATTCGGAACCGGCGAAGCCACGGCCGGCGGCCATCACAGGGAGAGCCCGATGCGTCTTGCCGTCGAGAGCTATTTCGCGCTGCTGAAGCTGCTGATGGCCCTGCTGCTCGCCGGAATGGTGGTGCTGGTCTTCGGCAACGTCGTGCTGCGCTACGCCTTCAACCAGGGGCTGACCGCGTCGGAGGAGCTGTCGCGGCTGTTCTTCGTCTGGCTGATCTTCCTCGGCGCCGTGGTCGCGCTGCGCGAGCGCGGCCATATCGGCGTCGACACGCTGCTGCGTCGCCTGCCCCGGCCCGCGGCCAAGGCCTGCCTCGCCCTGTCCGGCGCGCTGGCGCTGCTGGCGATCTGGCTGCTGCTGAAGGGCAGCGTCGAGCAGGCCGTGATCAACCTCGACGTCGCCTCGCCGGCCGTGGGCTACCCGATGGCGCTGATGTACGGCGCCGGCATCGCCTTCGCCGTGCCGGCCGCGCTGATCATCCTGGCCGACCTCGCCCGCCTCATCCTCGGCCGGGCCGGGCCGGAGGAGCTGATCCTGGTCCGCGACTCCGAGGAACTCGCCGGCCTCGACGAGCCCGCGGCCCCCCGAACTGCCAGGAAGCGCTGAGCCGTGGTCGTCGCGGTCTTCCTGTCGTCGCTGCTGGGCACCATGGCGATCGGCATGCCGATCGCCTTCGCCCTGATCCTCAGCGGCGTCGCGCTGATGATCCATCTCGGCCTGTTCGATTCCCAGATCGTCGCCCAGAACGTGATCAACGGCGCCGACAGCTTTCCGCTGATGGCCGTGCCCTTCTTCATGCTGGCCGGCGAGGTGATGAACACCGGCGGCCTGTCGCGCCGCATCGTCGACCTGGCCATGGCGCTGGTCGGCCATATCCGCGGCGGGCTCGGCTTCGTCGTCATCCTGGCCGCCTGCCTGCTGTCCAGCCTGTCCGGCTCGGCCCTGGCCGACGCCGCGGCGCTCAGTGCCCTGCTGCTGCCGATGATGCTGAAATCCGGCCACGGCGCCGCCCGGTCCGGCGGGCTGATCGCCTCGGCCTCCATCATCGGCCCGATCATCCCGCCCAGCATCGGCTTCGTGCTGTTCGGCGTCGTCGGCGGCGTCTCGATCACCAAGCTGTTCCTGGCCGGCATCGCGCCCGGCCTGATGATCGCGCTGGCCCTCTGCGTCGCCTGGCTGCTGGTGGCCCGGCGCGAGCAGATCGACCTGCCGCCGCGCCGCAGCGGGGCCGAGCGCCTGCGCGCCCTGATCGACAGCCTGTGGGCGATGATGCTGCCGGTGATCATCGTCGTCGGGCTGAAATTCGGCGTGTTCACCCCGACCGAGGCCGGCGTGGTCGCCGCCGTCTATTCCCTGTTCGTGGCCATGGTCGTGTATCGCGAGCTGGGGCCCGGGCAGCTGTTCGACGTGTTCGTCTCGGCCGCCAAGACCACCGCCGTGGTGATGTTCCTGGTGGCGGCCGCCGGCGTCTCCGCCTGGCTGATCACGGTCGCCGACCTGCCGGGCCAGCTGGCCGCCATGCTGGACCCGTTCATGGACAGCCCGATGCTGCTGATGGCGGTGATCATGCTGCTGGTCGTCGCGGTCGGCACCGCGATGGACATGACCCCGACCATCCTGATCCTGACGCCGGTCCTGATGCCGGTGATCAAGCAGGCGGGCATCGACCCGGTGTATTTCGGCGTGCTGTTCATCATCAACAATTCGATCGGCCTGATCACCCCGCCGGTCGGCACCGTGCTGAACGTCGTCTGCGGCGTGTCGAAGCTGTCCATGGAGGACCTGATGAAGGGCGTCTGGCCCTTCCTCCTGGCCGAGCTGGCGGTGCTGGCCCTGCTGATCCTGTTCCCGGAGCTGGTCATGGTTCCGGCCAAATGGCTGGCCCGATGACCGCGCCGGCCGACACCAACGAAGTCGAACAATCCTTGGGAGGATCATCATGTCCAGGACCCTGACCGGCCTGATCGCCGCGCTGTCGGCGGCGCTGCTGCTGGCCCCGGCGGCACGGGCCGAGATCCGCGAGCAGCACATCAAGTTCGCGGCAGCGAACAGCAAGGGCCATCCCCAGGTCATGGGCATGGAGAAGTTCGCCGCCATCGTCGCCGAGAAGAGCGGCGGCAAGATCATGGTGCAGCTGTTCCCGGGCGGCACGCTGGGCGGCGACGTGCAGACCCTGTCGGGGCTGCAGGGCGGCATCGTCGAGATGACGGTGATGAACGCCGGCATCCTGGCCGGCAACGCCCCGGCCTTCGGCGCGGTCGACCTGCCCTTCCTGTTCGACACGCCGCAGGAGGCCGATGCGGTGATGGACGGCGCCTTCGGCGACCATCTGCTGACCCTGCTGCCCGAGAAGGGGCTGGTCGGCCTGGCCTATTGGGAGCTGGGGTTCCGCAACCTGACCAACAACCGCCATCCGGTGGCGAAGGTCGACGACATCAAGGGGCTGAAGATCCGGACCATCCAGTCGCCGATCCCGATCGCCGTGTTCAACGCGCTCGGCGCCAACGCCGTGCCGATGCCCTATCCCGAGCTGTACGGCGCGCTGGACACCGGCACCGTCGACGGCCAGGAGAACCCGTCGGCCAACATCATCAACGCCAAGTTCTACGAGGTGCAGAAGTACCTGACCCTGACCCGGCACCAGTACAACCCGCAGATCGTCCTGGTCAGCAAGTCGTTCTGGGACAAGCTGAACGACGAGGAGCGGGCGGTGCTGCAATCGGCCGCCACCGAGGCGCGGGACTATCAGCGCCAGGTGTCGCGCGAGGCCGACGCCAAGGCGCTGGACGAGATCCGCGCCAACGGCATGGAGGTCACCGAGCTGCCACCCGACGAGGTGGCGAAGCTGCGCGCCGCCACCGCGCCGGTGGTCGAGGAGTTCCGCCCCAAGATCGGCGCCGACACCATCGCGCTGCTGCAGGCCGAACTGGACAAGCTGCGGAAGAAGTGAGCCACGGCGGGAGGTCGTTCCGATGAAGACGTCGATCGCCACCGTGTCCCTGAGCGGCGACCTGCGCGACAAGCTGGAGGCGATCGCCGCCGCCGGCTTCGACGGCGTCGAGATCTTCGAGAACGACTTCCTGTCCTTCGACGCGGCGCCGCGCGAGGTCGGGCGGATGGTGCGCGACGCCGGGCTGGTCGTGACCACCTTCCAGCCCTCCCGCGACTTCGAGGGCATGCCGGAGCCGCAGCGTACGCGCGTGTTCGAGCGGGCCGAGCGGAAGTTCGACCTGATGGCCGAGCTCGGCGCCGACCTGCTGCTGGTCTGCTCCAACGTCTCGCCGGCGGCGCTGGGCGGCATCGACCGCGCCGCCGCGGATTTCCGCGAGCTGGGGGAACGGGCGGCGAAGCGCGGGCTGAAGGTCGGCTTCGAGGCGCTGGCCTGGGGCCGGCACGTCAACGACCACCGCGACGCCTGGGAAATCGTGCGCCGCGCCGACCATCCGGCCATCGGGCTGATCCTGGACAGCTTCCACACCCTGTCCCGCGGCATCGACCCGGACAGCATCCGCGCCATCCCGGCCGACCGGATCTTCCTGGTCCAGCTGGCCGACGCGCCGCGTCTGGAGATGGACCTGCTGTCCTGGAGCCGGCATTTCCGCAACCTGCCCGGCCAGGGCGACCTGCCGGTGACCGCCTTCACCGAGGCGGTGGCCGCGACCGGCTATGACGGCGTCTACTCTCTCGAAATCTTCAACGATCATTTCCGCGCCGGCTCGGCCCGGTCGGTCGCGATCGACGGGCGGCGGTCGCTGCTGCAGCTGGCCGACACGCTTGAGCGGCGCAAGCCCGACGCCGAGCGGGCCGGGCCGCTGCTGCCGGAGCGCGCCCGGTGCCTCGGCGTCGAGTTCGTCGAATTCGCCGTCGACGAGGCCGGCGCGATCGAGCTGGAGGCGCTGTTCGCCGGCCTGGGCTTCGCCCGGCGCGGCCGGCACCGGTCGAAGGACGTGACCCTGTGGTCGCAGGGCGGCATCGCCCTTCTCGTCAACCGCGAGAAGGAGGGCTATGCCCATGCCGCCTACATCATGCATGGGCCGGCCGCCTGCGCGATCTGCCTCAAGGTCGACGACGCCCGGGCGGCGGCGGCGCGGGCCGCCGCCCTGCTGGCGACCGGATTCCGCCAGGAGGTCGAGCCCGGCGAGCTGGAGATCCCGGCGATCCGCGGCGTCGGCGGCAGCCTGATCTATCTGGTCGATGCCACAAGCGCGCTGGCGCGATGGCGCGAGGTCGACTTCGTCCCGGTCGAGGGCGCGGCGCCGGAGACCGGGCTGGCGCGGATCGACCACCTGTCGCAGTCGATGCAGTATGACGAGATGCTGTCCTGGCGGTTGTTCTACAGCGCGATCTTCGACCTGGCGAAGACGCCGGAGCTGGAGATCCCGGACCCCGCCGGGCTGGTGCGCAGCCAGGTGGTGCAGAACACCGAAGGCACGCTGCGCATCGTGCTGAACGCCTCGCAAAGCCACCGCACCCTGTCGGCGCGCTTCCTGTCGGAGTTCTTCGGCTCCGGCATCCAGCACATCGCGCTGGAGACGGACGACATCTTCGCCACGGCGGCGCGGATGCGGCAGGCCGGCGTCGAGTTCCTGCCGATCCCGGCCAACTATTACGACGACGTCGAGGCCCGCTTCGCGCTGGAGCCCGATCTGCTCGACCGGCTGCGCGAGGCCGGGATCCTGTATGACCGCGATGGCGGCGGCGAGTTCTTCCAGCTCTACACTACCAGCTTCGCCGACCGCTTCTTCTTCGAGATCGTGCAGCGCCGGTTCTATGCCGGCTTCGGCGCCGCCAACGCCCCGATCCGCCTGGCGGCACAGACGCGGCTCGCGCCGGACGTCACCATGCCGCGGATCTGAGGCGGCTTAGGAGACACTTGAGAACATGCGCTTCAAAGCTTCTTATACCAGCCCACATTTGACGATGACCCCTGTTCCATACCGTCATGGCGAGGAGCGTAGCGACGTGGCCATCCAGGATGGTCGGGTTCGTTCCGGCTGCACGACTGGATGGCCACCCCCGGCTTTCGCCGGGGTCGCCATGACGAGGAAGGGGCCGGAGAGTCGACCTTGAGAAAGTTTGATATTACTTGTCATGGCCGGGCTTGACCCGGCAATCCAGAAGATGTCGACGGCCTCTGGATGCCCGGGTCAAGCCCACGGCTGTCCGGTTAAGGAAAAATCGCAACCAAATCCTGTTTATCTTAGGTCGATATTCTATTTAGTTGTCATCCTCGGGCTTGACCCGAGGATCCAGGGGCTGTCAGAGCGGCTCTCCATGGCCCCTGGATTGCCGGGTCAAGCCCGGCAATGACAATAAAAATCTAGTTCGGTACCTAGATCTGCAACCCGAAAAGCTTAACCGGACACTCGTGGGTCGAGCTCGGGCATGACAGTCTTTTTGATTCAGTTGTTGTTCGGAATGGCCTCATATCAGGACCTGAAATAAAGACCCGTCATGGCGAGCCCCGAAGGGGCGTGGCCATCCAGCGGCTCGATCTCTGGATGGCCGCGGCGCTGCGCGCCTCGCCATGACGGGGAAGGGCTGCAAGATCGATCTCGAGGGCGCCGGCACTATTTGATGTCGCCCTGATCCAGGCGGGGCCAGTTCGCATTGGCCTGGTCGATATAGCCCTTGGGGTCCTTTGCCCAGGTGTCGCGGACGCCGAGGTCGTAGTTCAGGTACAGCCGGCCGTCGACAATCGACCAGGCCTCGGGCTCGATCTTCACCAGGTAGCCGCGCGACGTGCCATAGGCGCAGAAGCCGCCGAAGGCCGGCATGTACTTCTCCGGATCGGCCTCGAACAGCGCCTTGTCCTCGGCGCTGGCGAACCACCAGGTGGCGCCGGCGTGCTGCGCGGCGAATTCGGGCTTTCCCTGGCGCGGCCCGCCTTCACGGAAATAAGCGACCGGATCGTAGCCGCGGATGGCGACGTGATCGGCCGGTGCCCCCAGCGTGTTGACGGGGTGCTGTGCGTCCTGCGCCGGGGCGGCCAGGGGCACGATGCAGACCAGCGCGGCCAGCGCCAGCAGGGTGCGTCGGAACATGATCGGCTCCTTTCGGGAATGCGGGGTCACTGGGCCAGCAGTGCTGCGGCGCGCAGCCGGGCCAGCTCCTCCTCCAATTCGCGGATGCGGCGGTCCTTGCGGGCCAGCTCGCGGGCGACGGCGTCGTTGGACCGCTTCGGGTCCTCGGTGCTTCGGGTCATGGCAGAACCTCGCTGGTGATCGGGGTGGTGGGCAGGCCCAGCGCGCTGAGGGCGCCGTCCAGCCAGTCGGCCCGCACCTCGTGCCCGCCATCATGCAGGCACAGGGTGATCGGGCCGCGCTCGCAGCCCTGGACCTGGGTGCAGGCGATGCCGGCGATCGTCATCGGCGTGTCGGTGCCGGACCGGCAGCCGGCCCGCGCCTCCAGCACTGCGAGGCTGAGAAACGTGTCGCCCTGGTGCCAGCGGTCGCCGATGGCGCGGCCGGCCAACGGGAAGGTGCGGTCGGCCCGGCCGTGGACATGCACCAGCGGCGGCGGCACGGCCTGGCAGTCCGACGGAAGCGGCAGCGGGTCCCAGAACACGCCGGAGAAGGTGACGGCGCCGGCGACGCGGCCGCCGAGATGGCAGGCGACATACCAGGCCATCGACGCGCCCTGCGAGAAGCCGCCGACCACCACCCGGTCCGGGCCGAAGCCGAAGCGGCGCTGCAGGTCGTCCAGCACCTCGCCGACGAAGCGGGTCTCGTCGCGGTCGTGGCTGGGCGAGGTCGCGAAGGACCAGGTGTGGTCAAGCCCGTCCGGGGCGGCGAAGGCCAGGCCGTGCGCGCGGGCCACCGCGATCAGCTCGGCCGCCCGCATCTGCTCGGCGGCCGAGCCCTCATAGCCATGGAAGAACAGATAGACCCCGGCCGGTGCGCCTCCCGGCGGCAGGGCGATGCGGTATTCGCCGTCGGCGACGCGGCACGGCACGTCGCCGCCGCAGGCTGCCGCGGCCGCGCCCGGCAGCAGCAGCGCGGCCAGAGCGATCAGGGCGGGCCGCATCATGCCGGCACCGCCGCTGGCCGGGCCGGCACTGCCTTGAACCAGGCCACGGCATAGGCCACCGCGACCAGCACGCCGAAACCGGCCAGGTTGGCGGCCGCCACGGTGAACGGATCGCGGCCGGCATGGTCCAGCACCATACCCAGCAGCTGGGCCGTGACCATGCCGCTGACGAACACGGCCAGGGTCTGCTGCCCAACCTTGGAGATCACGGCGACCGCCGCGCCCTTCAGCCGCGCCCCGCCGGGCCCGACCAGATGCACCGCCAGATAGGCCAGCGCCAGGAAATGGACCAGCCGCAGGATGCCGAAATGAGTCTTGTCGGTGAGGGGCGCCAGCGCCTGGGCCCAGCCGCCAAAGAACGGCGAGGCTTCTAGGATCCGATAGTAAGCGAAGGGCACGGTCGCCAGCACGAAGGCAGTGGCGAACGCGATCAGGATCCGATTGAAGCCCGGCGCTGGCAGGGTGCGCCGCATCAGGAAGAAGCCGAGATAGAACAGCAGCTGCCAGCCGAAGGGGTCGAAGAACCAGCTGCGATCCGACCAGGGCTCGGCCGGCAGGTCCAGCAGATGCGCCTGGGTCAGGCCCCAGATCGCCGCCATCAGCACGAAGGGCAGCACTTTATGCAGCCGCTCGGCCAGAATCATCGCCGGCATCAGCGCCAGGATCACCAGGTACATCGGCAGGATGTCGAAGTAGTTCGGCACATAGGCCAGGGCCAGGAACCGCGGCAGCAGGCCCATCGGATCGGCGAAGAAATGCGGCAGGTTGAGCTCGACGATATAGCTCTCGCCGCCCGGCCGGGTGCCGGCCGCCGCCGCCAGCGCGGCGATGACGACGAAGACCGCGACATGGATCCAGTAGATCTGCCAGACCCGGCGGGCGACCCGGCCGGTGCCGCGAGCGAAGCCGTCGCGGTCGAACACCCGGCCGAAGGCGATGGCCGAGGCCATGCCGGACAGGAACACGAACATCTCGGTCGCGTCGGAGAAGCCGAAGCGCGCCGGGATCCACAGGATCCACTGATTGTCGGGGATATGCGCGGTCAGGATGATCAGCATCCCGAGGCCACGGAAGACGTCGAGCCGCGGATCGCGCCGAGGCTTTACCCCGGCGGCGCTGGACAGCGCCTCGCGCGCCGGCGGCTCAGAAGGCCTGGTGATATGCATCGGCGTCGAACCTGCAGGCGATCAGGGTGAAGCGGTCGCGGGTGCGGGCGGCGGCCAGCTCCTCCGCCAGCTCGGCAGCGCCGGCGACGGTGCGGCCATGGCCGCCGAAGCCTTCGGCGACCGCGGCGAAATCGGTCAGGCCCAGGGCGACGCCATGCGGCGCCAGCCCAGCCGAATTCTGCTTCAGGGCGATCAGGGCGAGGCTCCGGTCCTGGAACAGCACGATGGTGACCGGCAGGCCGAGGTCGCGCAGCGTCGCCAGCTCGCCGATCCCCATCTCCAGCCCGCCATCGCCCATCACGGCGACGATTCGGCGCGACGGGTCGGCGACCTTGGCGCCGATCGCCAGCGGCAGGGCCGCGGCCATGGTGCAGAAGCCGGTCGACTGCAGCAGCGACAGCGGCCGCCGCGCGACCCATTTCTGGGATAGGAGGATGCGGTGGGCGCCGGCATCGACGGTGACCAGGTCGTCCTCACCGACCGCACGGTTCAGCACCTCGATGATGGCGTGCGGGCCCCAGTCGGCGCGGGCGGCGAAGCGTTCGGCCAGCGCTGCCCGCGCCGCGGCCGGCTCGCCGTCGGGCCAGGTCGGCGTCGCCTTTCCGGCTTCCACAGTACCTCTCCCGCTTGCGGGAGAGGTCGGAGCCGCGCCAGCGGCTCCGGGTGAGGGCYCTTTGTCGA
>NZ_JBFRCU010000144.1:0-10389 GCF_052113205.1 Inquilinus sp. YAF38
GGGCAAAGGCACCGGCGGCATCCGGGCCGGCGCGGCGGCGGCCGGTGCCGCGGCGCGACGCCGGGCCAGGCGCCGCGGCGGGGCCGAGAGGTCGTCGAACGCCGCCAGGATCTTCCGGACCAGCGCGGGGTCTTCGGCCATGGCGGCGGGCTGGCGCGACCGGAAGGCCCGCGCGATCTCGGCCGCGAAATCCCGGTGCTGTGGCGGCAGCCGCCGGAGGTCGATCTCCGCCCCGGCCAGATCCCGGCTCACCTTCCGGCCCGCATCGTCAAGCTGGTCCATTCGCATTCGTTCGTCCTTCCGACGCACAGCTTTGAGGCTGGCTCGACCCAGTCGGAACCACTGTCGGCAAAGGCTCGTGCAGGCGCTGTCCCCACCAACCCAATGATTCCACGGTCGGCCGACCGACCGACATGGCTTCCCCCTCCCGTGAACCTTTTGTCATTGATTGCAACGCGGCGGCGCATATTCGGATAATGCACGCTCCGAATCGCGAAATCAGTCTACCAGCAAGCGCGAGACGCGTTAATCCTTAAAAACTATTGCAGAAGACCATTTTAAATCAAGCGTTCTCGCCGAGCCTGATGGCCAAGGGCTCGCCAGAGGCGGTCTGGAGGGCTGCCGCGCCGGAATCTCGGCGAACTCCAGCCATCGGGAACTTTCCGGGACCTCGCCATTGCGGAAGCCGGGAAAATATGCCAAGATTTCGATATAAAGAGTTTGAGTTCTGCGAACAGGTCGCCGAATTCACCGACGACAGGCGATGGCCGGGCTGGTTTCCGGTCCTCTCCACAACCCACAGGCTGCAATGTCGCGAGGATCGGAGGGTGTCGGAAGGCGTTTATCGGCCGCTCTGCAGGCCCGGAACCGGCATTTTATGCCGCAGCACCTTGATCGAGCAGCATTGCGTTATCGTCTTGCGGAAATCGCGCGAAACACCCTAAAATTGAGCCTAGAATTTTAGCCATCCAGTGGAGGGAGGCGATTCGAATCCTTCGGCGGCCGCAAATTCAACCCGCGCCTCGCCTTCCGGACGGATCGTTCACTAAGAAAGAGCAGCATGGCACGCCCAAGCGAAACCGAGATCCTGAGGTTCACCAAAGAAATCGTTGTCGCCCATGTGTCCCGAAACACGCTCGACAGCGAAAGCCTTCTCGACCTGATCCGCAACGTCTACACGACGCTGAACGCCACCCAGGGCGCGGCGGTCGACGGCGAGGTCGAGTTGCCGAATGACGGGCCCGACGGCCTGGTGCCGGCCGAAGGGTCCGGCGCCGAGCACGAGGCGGAGCCTGCGGCGCCGCCGGTCCCGGCCGTGCCGATCGAGGATTCGGTGACCCCGGACTACATCGTCTGCCTGGAAGACGGGCGCCGCTTCAAGACCATGAAGCGCTGGCTGCGGGCGACCTACGGGCTGAGCCCGGAGCAGTACAAGGAGCGCTGGGGCCTGCCGGCGGATTATCCGCTGACGGCGCCGAACTACACCAAGGCGAAATCGGCCGACGCCAAGCGCCAGGGTCTCGGCTCCGGCCGCCCGGCCCGCGTGGCCCGCGCCAGCCGGCCCGGCCGCCAGCGCGCCGCGCGCCAGAGCGAGCAGAAGTCCAAGCGCTGAGCCTCCGAGATCCGGCCGTTCGGGACGCGGCCGGATCAGCTCGGCGTCAGCAGGCCGGGGCGCGGTGGCGCAGGAGCGGAGAGGCGAGAAGGCGCCGGCCCAGGGCGCGGCCGGGCCTCTCGATCGTGACGTAGGCCAGCCAGGTCACGGCGGCAACCGCCGGTATGGTGATCGCCATCGCCAGGGCGAAGCGGGCCGGCGCCGGTGTCGGGGCGCCCGACGTGTTGGCGACGAACGCGACCGCCGGCAGCATCACCAGCAGATGCGACAGGTAGATGCCGTAAGAGGCTTCGCCCAGCAGATGGAACGGGCGGCTGCCCAGCAGCGCCGCCGCCCGGGATAGGGGCCGCGCCAGGACGCCGCCGAGCACGGCATGGTGGATCAGGCCGAACATCCCGAACGCGATCATCATCCGCGCCGCCAGTGCGACCGGCGCGGTGCGGCCGCCGATCGGAAGGGCGGCAAGCAGGACCGCCAGCAACGCATAGCCCAGCACCACCCGCCTCGATCGTCCCACGGCCGCGGCGCACAGCATTCCCGCCAGGAAGACGTGCAGCTTCAGGACCAGCACGGACGGCATTTCATAACTGGCGAAGAAGGCTGGCCGCAGGCTGAACAGAAGAATGCCGGCGGCGGCGATGACGAGGGCACCGGCCGGCCAGCCGATGCGAGCGATGGTCAGCATCAGGAACGGCAACGCCAGGTAGTACTGCATCTCCAGCCCGATGCTCCAATCCGGCAGCGCCGTGCGGAAACCGTAGTCGGGCAGCGCGCCGAACATGAAGGAGAGGTGCAGCAGGATGTTCTGCAGGCTCTGGTCGATGTACCGCTCCATGCTGGTCATCGAGCCGGGGACAACCGAGGCGATATCCACCCGTGCGTCCCCGAGCCAGGGGCCGACGGCGATCGCGACCGCCAGCGCCGCGTAGTAGAGCGGGGCGATCCGGAAGAACCGCCGGACCCAGAAGGCGGTCCAGGTCGATGGTGCCTGCCATGGCTCGCGCGCTCGCCGCTGCACGTAATGGAAGACCATCAGGAAGCCGGAGATCATGATGAACAGGTCGACCCCGAAATCCGGCGAGTCGGCCAGCGGGATGCGCCATCCCGACAGCAGCAGCCCGTGCCCGACCAGCACCCAGAGCGAAGCCAGCCCGCGCAGCCCGTCCAGGCATCCGATCCGGCCTGCCTCCCTGTCCCCGTTGATCTTCCCGGTCCCGGCAATCCTGTCGGCCATCTCGCCCTCCCCGCGGACGGACGTTAATGAAGATCGTCCCCTCGGTCACGCCCGCCCTGCCGTGCTGCTTCCTCGGCGTGGCGGCCGATCCGCTCCGTCATGCCCTGGAAACACATCCGGGACCGCGTTCGGACTCGACAGGCGGCATCGTTGTTCTATATTCGTTCCAGCCATCATCACGACCTGGACCGTCATGGGGCATATCCAGCAACTGGCTTTCGCGCTTGGACCGGTCGAGGACAGGCCGGTCGCACCGCCGCGGCCAAGGCCCGCCGGACGGCCGGGCCGGCCGGCGGCGGTCGCCCAGCCGCTGCTGCCGGAGGTCGCGCCGGCCGCGGCGGTCGAGCCTGCGGCCGCGATCGCCCCGAGACCTTCTCCGCCCCCTTCCCCTCCGCTCCCCTCCCCTCCGCCGCCGGCGGCCATTCCGCCCGCCGCCATCGTCGAAACGTCGCTGTCTGATGACGGAGCGCCGTCGCCGGTGAAGGCCGCACTCTATGTGGCGATCGGCTTCGCGCGCGGGCGCGAGCGGCGGCGCGGCGGATGGCACCGCCTGGCCGAGCAGGGCTTCGCCAGCCGACGCCTGGCCGAGGAACACGCGGCACGGCTGCTGGCGCGGGGCCGCGCCGACGGCGTCCTCCTGACCCGGCAGGATGTTGCCGCCGACCTGGACGCGGCGGACGAGCCGGTGATCCTGGCGCGCCTGGGCGAGTTGCCGGCGGAGTTGTTGGAGAGTTGACGCAGAAAGGGCGCCGCGGGGGCGCCCTTCCTTTCATCACACCCCGTGCGAAGTCCGGTCAGTGCACGCCGCTGAGCTGCCGCAGGCTCTGCCGCGCCCGGCCGAGGCGGGACCGGATGGTGCCGACCGGGACGCCGAGCGTGCTGGCCGCCTCGTCATAGGAGGCGCCGCCGACCGCGACGACCTCGAGCACCTCGCGATGATCATGGCTGAGGCGCGGCCAGGAAGCCTGGACCCGGGCGATCTCCACCCGCTGCTCCTGGTTGACCGGGACCGCGATCTCGCAATCCTCGATCTGGAACTGACTGCTGGCGCGTTTGGCCGGGCCGACGAATTTCGACAGGAAGATCCGGCGCATCATCACCACCATCCAGGCCATCAGGTTGGTGCCGGGCTGCCAGAGGTGGAACTTGCAGTAGGCGCGCATCAGCGTCTCCTGCAGCAGATCCTCCGCATCCACCGGATCGCGGGTCAGCGATGCCGCATAGCGCCGAAGGTCCGGCATCCGCGGCGATACCAGGGACGTGAAGCTGGCAGTCGAGGCTCCTTCGAGGCTGCTTGTCATTCTCCCACCCTTTCCTGCCTGTCGCCATCGGCGCAGGCAAAGTCTCTCCGTTTCCGGACTCAAGACCTTCGGCCTCCAGCCCGGACGCGGGGCAATGATCACAGGATCATTGCCGCTTCGGTTGTGAACTGTGGATGAAACCCTCAACTACTTTCCATGTTCCGCCAAAATTCGGCCGAAAATCCGCCGCGACGATAGACATTCGTCCGGCATACGACAGCAAACACGCTGCACAGTGCCGTTCCGCTTCGCCGACGCTAACATTTGATAAGGCATAAAATAGTTTGGCGCCGCCGCCCGTTACATCATTTGATAAATCCCGTATTGGGACCGCGGTGAGCGGAAGAGCACCATACTTGGCGGGGCAGCGCCTGCCGCCTTCGATCTGCCGGCTCCGAAAGCAGTTTCCGCGACCCTGCCGCATAACCGCGCCTTTCGCCTGCAGACACCCTCCCGATTGGTTGAATTTCGGGCCGTAAACATTCGTCTGACAAAGGGATTCGGCTTCCGCAGCCCCGGCCGCTTGGCGTATGGAGTCGGTACGCCGCCGGACCGCTTGGTCCGGCTGGAACGGCGAAGTTCGGGCCTGGCCCCACCAAGATCCGCCGCGTTCGACGGCGGAGCGTGCTTGTGCGTTTCGCATGGGCATCGAACAGGAGAAGGCATAGGGAATGCTCAAGACATATTTGACGGCGACGGCGGCGAGCCTGCTGGCTCTGACCGCCGCGGCCTACGCCCCCTCCGCGGCCGCGCAGGCCAAGGAGGAGGTCGAGGTGATGCATTGGTGGACCTCCGGCGGCGAGGCGGCCGCCCTGAACGTTCTGAAGGAGCAGTTGCAGAAGGAAGGCGTGTCCTGGAAGGACGCGCCGGTGGCCGGCGGCGGCGGCGATGCGGCGATGACCGCGCTGCGGGCGCGGGTAACGGCCGGCGACAAGCCGACCTCGGTGCAGCTGCTCGGCCTGTCGGTTCACGACTGGGCGGCGGAAGGCGTGCTGGCCGACCTGACCCCGCTGGCCGAGAAGGAGCATTGGGCCGACCATATCCCGCCGGCCATCCAGGCCTTCTCGACCTATGAGGGCAAGTGGGTCGCGGCCCCGGTCAACATCCACCGCACCAACTGGCTGTGGATCAACAAGAAGCTGCTCGACAAGGTCGGCGGCAAGGCCCCGACCAACTGGGCCGAGTTCGAGGCCCTGGCCAAGCAGTTCAAGGATGCCGGCGTCACGCCCTTGGCCCATGGCGGCCAGCCCTGGCAGGAGGCGACCACCTTCGACGCCATCGTCGTCGCCGTCGGCGGCAACGACTTCTACAAGAAGGCGTTCGTCGACCTCGACCCGGCGGCGCTGGGCAGCGACACCATGCAGAAGGCGTTCGACCAGCTGCGCGTGCTGCGCGGCTGGGTCGACCCGAACTTCTCCGGCCGCGACTGGAACCTGGCCTCGGCCATGGTGATCAACGGCGAGGCCGGCATGCAGGTGATGGGCGACTGGGCCAAGGGCGAGTTCATCAAGGCCGGGCTGAAGCCGGGCGTCGACATCGTCTGCGTGCCCTATCCGGGCAGCGAGAAGGCGTTCCTGTTCAACAGCGACCAGTTCGCCATGTTCAGCCTGGACGACAAGGCCCGGCAGGACGCGCAGCTGAAGCTGGCCAGCGCCATCGAGAGCCCGAGCTTCCAGGAAAGCTTCAACCTGGTGAAGGGCTCGATCCCGGCCAACACCGAGGTCAAGCCGGACAAGTTCGACAGCTGCGGCCAGAAGTCGATGGCCGACCGCGACGCCTTCAAGACCACGGGCGGGATGCTGCCGAGCCTGGCGCACGGCCATGCCGCACCGGCCGCGGTCAAGGGCGCGATCTACGACGTCGTCACCAACTTCTTCAACTCGACCCAGTCCTCCGCCGATGCGGCGAAGGCCCTGGTCGACGCGGTGGCGCTCGCCAAATGACCCGCGTGCGGGGGCCGACCGTCGGCCGGCCCCCGCCGCCTTTTCGCCCCTGCATATTGAGGGCCTGCCGATGGCCGTGATCTCCGAGCCCGCCGCCGCGGGTCGCCGATCCCCCTTCGATTGGCTCCAGACGATCCTGCCCAAGCTCGTTCTGGCGCCGTCCTTCGCCGTGACCATCGTCTGCGTCTACGGCTTCATCCTGTTCACGCTGTATCTGTCGATGACCAACTCGACGATGATGCCGCGTCTCGACAGCTGGGTCGGCCTCCTCCAGTACGAAAAGCTATGGTCCGACCCGAAATGGACCATCTCGCTGGTCAACCTAGCGATTTACGGCGTGCTGTATATCGGCATCAGCACGGTGATCGGCCTGCTGCTGGCGATCCTGCTGGACCAGCGGATCCGGATCGAGGGGGCGCTGCGCACCATTTACCTCTATCCGATGGCGATCTCCTTCATCGTCACCGGCACGGCCTGGAAGTGGATCCTCAACCCCGGCCTCGGCCTCGACAAGCTGATGCATGATTTGGGCTGGACCAGCTTCACCTTCGACTGGCTGATCAATGGCGACATGGCGATCTACACCGTCGTCATCGCCGGCGTCTGGCAGTCCTCCGGCTTCGTCATGGCGATGTTCCTGGCGGGGCTGCGGGGCGTGGACAGCGACATCCTGAAGGCGGCCGCGATCGATGGCGCCACGCTGCCGCAGACCTACCGGCGGATCATCATCCCGCTGATGCGGCCGGTGTTCCTGTCGGCCTTCGTGGTCTCGGCTCATCTGGCGATCAAGAGCTTCGACCTCGTGATGGCGCTGACCGCGGGCGGCCCCGGCACCTCGACCTGGATGCCGGCGCTGTACATGTACAGCCTGACCTTCACCCGCAACCAGATGGGGCTGGGCGCCGCCAGCGCCGTGATCATGCTGGCCACGATCAGCGCCATCATCGTGCCCTACCTGTACTCCGAGCTGCGGGGTGGCCGCCGTGACTGAGGCTTCCATCATGGTGCCCGGCCCGCGCTCAGGCCTTTCGGTCGCTCTGCGCTGGCTGCTGTTCGCCATCCTCGGCGTGTTCGCGCTGATCTATCTGTTCCCGCTCTTCGTCATGGTCGTGACCTCGCTGAAGACGCTGGACGAGGTGCGGGCCGGCAATATCCTGTCGCTGCCGCCGAGCCCGACCCTTGAGCCCTGGGTCAGCGCCTGGAGCACCACCTGCGTCGGCCTGACCTGCGAGGGGCTGAAGGGTTATTTCCTCAATTCGATCCTGATGACGGTGCCGGCAGTGGCGATCTCGGCCGTGCTCGGCGCCCTCAATGGCTATGTCCTGACCAAGTGGCGGTTCCGCGGCGACGGCATCGTCTTCGCCCTGATCCTGTTCGGCTGCTTCATCCCGTTCCAGATCGTGCTGCTGCCGATGGCGCGGACGCTGGGCTTTCTCGGCCTCGCCTCCTCGACGCCCGGGCTGATCTTCGTCCATGTGGTGTACGGCCTGTGCTTCACCACGCTGTTCTTCCGCAACTACTACGCCGCCTTCCCGAACGACCTGGTGAAGTCGGCGATGATCGACGGCGCCGGCTTCTTCCGCATCTTCTGGCGGATCCTGCTGCCGAACTCGGTGCCGATCATCGTGGTCACGGTGATCTGGCAGTTCACCAACATCTGGAACGACTTCCTGTTCGGCGTCTCCTTCGCCGGCGGCGGCAGCGCCATGCCGGTCACGGTCGCGCTGAACAACATCGTCAACAGCTCGACCGGCGTGAAGGAATACAACGTCCACATGGCCGCGGCGATCATCGCCGCGCTGCCGACGCTCGTCGTCTACGTGCTCGCCGGCCGCTATTTCGTGCGCGGACTGATGGCGGGCGCGGTGAAGGGATAACCGCACCATGGCCTCTCTCACGATCCGGAACGTGATCAAGCGCTACGGCGCGATCGAGATCCTCAAGGGCATCGACATCGACGTCGACGACGGCGAGTTCCTGGTGCTGGTCGGCCCGTCCGGCTGCGGCAAGTCTACGCTGCTCAACATGATCGCCGGGCTCGACACCGTCTCGGACGGCACCATCGCCATCGACGGCCGGCGGGTGAACGAGCTGCACCCGAAGGACCGCGACATCGCCATGGTGTTCCAGTCTTACGCGCTGTACCCGAACATGTCGGTCGAGCAGAACATCGGCTTCGGGCTGGAGATGCGCGGCGTGCCGAAGGAGGAGCGGGCCAAGGCGATCGCCGACGTCGCCCGCCTGCTGCAGATGGAGCATCTGCTGAAGCGCAAGCCCAGCCAGCTGTCCGGCGGCCAGCGCCAGCGCGTGGCGATGGGCCGGGCGCTGGTGCGCGACCCCAAGGTGTTCCTGTTCGACGAGCCGCTGTCCAACCTCGACGCCAAGCTGCGGGTGGAGATGCGGACCGAGATCAAGAAGCTGCACCAGCGGCTGAAATCGACCATCGTCTATGTCACCCACGACCAGATCGAGGCGATGACGCTGGCCACCCGGATCGCGGTGATGCGGGCCGGCGAGCTGCAGCAGCTGGGCACGCCGCGGGAGATCTACGACCGGCCGGCCAACACCTTCGTCGCCGGCTTCATGGGCTCGCCGCCGATGAACCTGATCAGGGCCAAGGTGGTGGACCACAATGGCGGACCGCACGCCGCCATCGATCGGCTGCAGGACGGCGAGATCGTGCTGCCGCTGCCGGCCAATGACGGGCTGCGCGGCGCCGCCGGGCGCGACATCATCCTGGGCCTGCGCCCGGAGAACATCACCGACCCGCAGGGCGCCGTGGGCGGCGCCGGCCCGGTCTTGGAGACCGAATGCCTGATCGAGGTGACCGAGCCGACCGGCCCGGACCTGATCGCGGTGGTCGAGATGGGCGGCAAAGAGGTGCTGGCCCGGCTGCGCCCCGACGCCGAGGCCCGGGCCGGCCAGCGCAGCCGGCTGGTGTTCGACATGGGCAAGGCCGTGGTGTTCGACGCCGGCACCGAGGCCCGCATCGCATGACGCCGCTTCGCATCGGACTGATCGGCTACGGCCCCGCCGCCCGCGTCTTCCACGGCCCCCTGATCGCCGCCTGCCCCGGCGTGGAGCTGGCCGCGGCGGCGGTGCGGAACCCCGAGGCGGTGACCGACGCGCCGCCCGGCCTGCCCATCGTCACCATCGACGCCCTGCTGGCCGACCCGTCGGTCGAAGCGGTGGTGGTGGCGACGCCGAGCGGCAGCCACCATGAAGTGGCCCGCCGGGCGCTGGAGGCCGGCAAGCATGTCGTGGTCGACAAGCCGGTCACGGTCACGGCCGCCGAGGCCGACGACCTGATCGCCCTGGCGGCGAAGCGGCGGCGGGTGCTGACCGTGTTCCACAACCGGCGCTGGGACGGCGACTTCCTGGCGCTGCGGGCCTTGATCGCCGAGGGGCGGCTAGGCCGAGTGCTGTCCTTTGAATCCAACTACGACCGCTTCCGCCCGACTGTCCGGGCGCGCTGGCGCGAGCAGGCGGTGCCGGGATCGGGGTTGCACTACGACCTCGGCTCGCATCTGATCGACCAGGCGCTGGTGCTGTTCGGCCGGCCCGACTTCGTGCGGGCGGAGCTGCGCGCCATCCGCCCCGGCGCCGAGGCGGTGGACGACGCTATCTTCACCCTCGGCTTCGGCCCGACGCGGGCGCTGCTGCGCTGCCGCATCCTGGTGGCGGAGCCGGGGAGCCGGCTGGTGGTGCAGGGCGACCGCGCCACCTTCCGCAAGCTGGAGATCGACCCGCAGGAGGACCATCTGCGCGCCGGCACGGTCCAGACCGCGCCGGAGACCGGCTGGCTGACCCTCGGGCGCGAGGCGGGCGTGCCGGAGACGCAGCGCCTGGCGATCGCGCCCGGCCACTACGGCGCCTTCTATGCCGGCTTCGTCGCCGCGGTCCGCGACGGCGCGCCGCCGCCGGTCGACCCGCGCGACGGCCGCGACGTGGTCCGGGTGATCGAGGCCGCGATCGAGAGCTCCGCCACCGGCCGCGACGTCCGGCTGGAGTGGTAGGCGGTCAGGTCAGCGCACTGGCGACTAGGCTGTTCCTTCCCGCAAAAGAACCGTCATTGCGAGGAGGCGAAGCCGACGAAGCAATCCATGCCTCCGCTCTTGCGGCCCTGGATTGCTTCGCTTCGCGTAACTGCCCAGGAGGACCTTGACCTCTTGACCGATCTGGGAGGTTTGTGAGTCAAGGAAGGATGACGCCGCCACCCCCATCGTTGTCCGAGGAAGGTCTTCTGGCCCTAATTGGCGAGTTGCAGGCGCGCAACCGGATGCTGGAGCAGCAGAACGC
>NZ_JBFRCU010000145.1:0-10045 GCF_052113205.1 Inquilinus sp. YAF38
GGAGATCCTGCTCGCGCGCCCCGCCCAGGCCGCCCCGCCGCCCGAACCCGCCGCGGCCGCCTCGCCGGCTCCTGAGCCGGTTGCCGCAGCACCGGCCGCCGCGGACCCTGCACCCATTGCCGATCCGGCCCCGGTCCAGACCGCCGCGCTGGCGCCGGACGCTCCGGCCGAGCCGATCGCCTCCGCGCCCCAGACGGCCCTCCAGCCGGACGATCCGATCGCGGCGCTGCTGGCCAACCCGGCCGCCGCCGGTGGCTGGATCGACCCGGACGCCCATGCGCCGGTGCAGGTCGCCGCGGTCCCGGCCATGCCGGCGCCATCCCTGCCGACGATCACCGCCGTGCCGGCCGGCCGCTTCGCGGCCCAGATCGCGGCCGTGACCTCGCCGCAGGAGGCGCAGGCCGAATGGGCCCGGTTCCAGCGCCGCTTCCCGGAGCTGTTCGGCGCGCTGCAGCTCGCCGTGCCGCAGGTCTCGGCCGCGACCCGGCTCGGCTACCGCGTCCAGGCCGTGCCGCTCGACCAGGCGACGGCGACGCGGCTGTGCGAGGCCCTGGCCACCGAGAAGACCGGCTGCCTCGTCGTTCCCCGCTGAGTTGATGTCCAAGGCGATCCTGTTCGGCTGTGCCGGCCCTGTCCTGACGGCCGAGGAGCGGCTGTTTTTCCGCGACGCCGACCCGCTCGGCTTTATCCTGTTCCGCCGCAACTGCGAGACCCCGGACCAGCTTGCAGCGCTGGTCGCCGATCTGCGCGACGCGGTCGGCCGCAAGGCCCCGGTGATGATCGACCAGGAGGGCGGGCGCGTTGCCCGGCTGCGGCCGCCGCACTGGCCGGCCTTCCCGGCCGCAGGCCGCTTCGGCGCCCTGGCGTCGCTCGATAGAGATGCGGCGGAGGAGGCGGCCCGCGCCAACGCCACCGCCATCGCGCTGACCGCCGGTGCCGCCGGCATCGACATCGTGGCCGCCCCGGTGCTCGACCTCGACCTGCCCGGCGCCGACCGCACCGTGGTCGGCGACCGCGCCTTCTCCGGCGATCCGGCCATGGTCGCCCGGCTCGGCCGTACCGTGGCGGAGGGGCTGCTCGACGGCGGCGCGCTGCCGGTGATCAAGCATCTGCCGGGCCATGGCCGGTCGCGGGTCGACAGCCATGTCGCCCTGCCGCTGGTCGAGGCCGATCTCGACACGCTGGAGCGCACCGATTTCGCCCCGTTCCGCGACCTCGCCGGTCTGCCCTGGGGCATGACCGGGCATCTCGTCTTCACCGCGCTCGACCCCGACCATCCGGTCACCCAGTCGCCCACTGCGATCCGCGACGCAGTGCGCGGTCGCATCGGCTTCGACGGGGTGCTGTGCAGCGATGACCTGTCGATGGGCGCGCTGTCCGGATCCCTGCCGGACCGGGCGGCGCGGGCGCTGGCCGCCGGCTGCGACCTGGCCCTGCACTGCAACGGCGACCTGGCGGAGATGCGGGCGATCGCGGCCGCGGTCCCGCCGATCGGCCCCGAGACCGCGGCCCGGCTGGCCCGCGCGGAAGCCTGGCGCCGTCCGGCGAGCGACCGTCCGGTGGAGAGCTATCTCGATCGGGTGAGGGAACTGCTCGGCCGCCTGCCGACAGCCTGACTCTCCAATTCACGACGCCCCCCCTTGCCGTCATTGCGAGGAGGCGAAGCCGACGAAGCAATCCAGGGCCACAGCGTGCGGCCCCTGGATTGTTTCGCTGCGCTCGCAATGACCGGTGTTTGGGCTTCCGGAAAGCTCTCCCAGACGAGCGAGGGACGTCTCTAGAGCCGATCCTAAAGCATCCCCGGCCGGAACAGGGCCTTTCGGTCCACCACCCCACCCGCGGTCACGAACACCCCGCCGCCGGTGTAGTGCAGCGTCTTCGGGTGCTTCGGCACCGGCGCGACATGCGCCTTCACCACCTCGAAGATGAAGAAGTTGTAGCGGTCGACCAGCGCGTCGTCGTGCAGCCGGCACTCGAAATTGGCGTGGCATTCGCGGATCAGCGGCGCCTCGACCTCCTGCGCCTCCCCGGTGGTCAGGCCGAACTCCTGGAACTTGTCGATCTTCGCGCCGGAGGTATTGCCGATCCCGACTACCGTGTCGGTCAGGGCCGTCGTCGGCAGGTTGATGACGCATTCGCCGCTGTCGCGGATCAGGCGGAAGCTGTGATTGCCGCCGGAGATCATGCAGCCGACCAGCGACGGCGAGAACTCCATCACCGTGTGCCAGCCCAGGGTCATGATGTTGGTCCGGTCGCGCCAGCGCGACGACACCAGCACGATCGGCCCGGGCTCCAGGTAGCGCCGGACCTCGTGGACGGGAAAATCGGTCTTCTTGCGCGGTCTCGCCATCACCGAGTCTTTCGCTACGCTTTCCCAGCAAGCTGGCATCACGTCGGCCCGTGGAAAGCCGGGGCGGCCGGATGTCGCGATCGAGGTTGCTTCGCCGCGTCCGGGCGGCGAAACTCGCGGCATGCTGGAAGACTGGTCGAAGGTCGATGCGCCGCCGGTGACGAACCGGGAGGACGCCGCCTTCATTCTCAAATTCGAATCCTATGAAGGGCCGATCGATCTGCTGCTCGAGCAGGCGCGCGAGCAGAAGGTCGACCTGACCCAGATCTCGATTCTGGCGCTGGCCGATCAGTACCTCGCCTTCGTCGAGCATGCGCGGCGGCTGTCGCTGGAGCTGGCGGCGCATTACCTGGTGATGGCGGCTTGGCTGGCCTATCTCAAATCGCGCCTGCTGCTGCCGGCGCCGCCGGGCGACGACGAGCCGAGCGGCGCCGAGCTGGCCGAGGCGCTGGCCTTCCAGCTGCGCCGGCTGAACGCGATGCGCGAGGTCGGGCAGGCGCTGATGGCGCGGCCGCAGCTCGGCCACGACCTGTTCGCCCGCGGAGCCGCGGAGGAGGACGAGGCGACCCCGACCTCGGTCTGGGCCGTGTCGCTGTACGACCTGCTCAAGGCCTATGCCGAGCATTGCCGGGCCAAGGCCGCCGCCGAGGGCAGCCTGCGCATCGAGGCTTCGGTGCTGTACTCGCCGGAGCAGGCGCTGGAGCGGCTGGAGGCGATGCTCGGCCGGTTCCCGAGCTGGACCACCCTGGCCGCCTTCCTGCCGCCGATGACCGGCAGCCCCTTGGTGCGGCGCTCGGCGCTCGCCTCCACCTTCGTCGCCACGCTCGAGCTGGCCAAGGCCGGCCGGATCGCCCTCCGCCAGGACGGTCCGTTCGGCCCGATCTGGCTCAAGGCCCAGATTCCCCAGACTCACGAAGAATGACCGAGCCCACCCAAGCCCTGCGCCTGGTCGAAGCGATGCTGTTCGCCTCGCCGGCACCCCTGACCGAGGCGGCGATCGCCGAGCGCCTGCCCGACGGCGCCGACGTGCCGGAGCTGATCGACACGCTGGTCGAGCAGTATCGCGGCCGCGGCGTCGCCCTGATGCCGGTGGCCGGCGGCTGGGCCTTCCGCACCGCGCTCGACCTGGCGCCGCTGCTGCGCGACGCCGGTCATGTCGTGCGCCGGCTGACCCGGGCAGCCTTGGAGACGCTGGCGATCATCGCCTACCACCAGCCGGTGACCCGGCCGGAGATCGAGGCGGTGCGCGGCGTCGCCGTGGCCAAGGGCACGCTCGACACGCTGCTGGAGGCCGGCTGGATCGCGCCCGGCCGGCGCCGGCAGCAGCCGGGGCGGCCGCTGACCTGGGTCACCACCCAGGGCTTCCTCGACCATTTCGGCCTCCCCGCCCTCGCGGACCTGCCGAGCGTCGACGAGCTCAAGGCCTCCGGCCTGCTCGACACCCGCCCGGCCATGGCCGTCCTGCCCGGCGGCACCCTGTCCGGCGAGGACGGGCCGGAGCCGCCGGAGGAGGACGGGAGGGAGTAGCGAAACGGGCCGCGCCGGGCCGTTTTCGCCGTCGCCGGAGGCCAGGATTTCCGCGCCATTTCGCGCCGTCCGCCGGCATTGCGGTGGCGGGGGGTTTCTGCGATGATCCCGCCGCCTTGGGGCTGGAGGAAAAGTTTATGGGTGGTTTGAGTATTTGGCATTGGTTGATCGTCCTGGTGGTCGTGCTCCTGATTTTCGGGAACCGGCTGCCGCGGGCGATGGGCGACCTGGCCAAAGGGATCAAGAACTTCAAGTCCGGGCTGTCGGACGACCCCAAGAGCGACGGGTCGGATGATCGCCCGGCCGTGCCGCCGCCCGCGGGCACCGAAGCCGGCAGTCCGAACCGGACGACCGTCGACCGCCAATAGTCCCTTCGGGGAACCGGTAGCGCGCCCCGTCCCCGGTGGCGGGGCGTGATGGACGAATGTGATGTTCGGTTTCGACTGGTCGGAGTTGATGATCATCGTGGTCGTGGCACTTATCGTGCTCGGCCCGAAAGATCTGCCGCGTGCCCTCTATCAGCTGGGCAAGTGGACGCGGCATGCCCGCCGCATCACCGGCGAGTTCCAGCGCCATGTCGACGACATCGTGCGCCAGGCCGAGCTGGAAGAGGTGCGCAAGACCGTCACGGATGCGGCCAAGACGCTCGACGTCCGCAGCCAGGTGGCGGAGCACGTCAACACGGTCCTGGACCCGGTCAAGGACATCAAGCAGGCCTTCGACAAGGCGGCGCCCGGTGCCACGCCGCTGGCCGAGCCCGACAAGGCCGCGACCAACGGCCAGGCGGCCCCTGAGCCGCAGCCGGTCGAAGGCCCGCAGCCCGCGTCGGTCCCGCCTCCGGAGGCCCCGGTCGTCGCCCCCGCCGAGCCCGCGCCAGCCGCTGTTCCCGCGGCGCCGGCGGCAGCCCCCGCGGCCGCTCCCACCCCGACCGACCGCGCGAGCTGATCCATGGCGCCCGCCGACAAGGAGATCGACGACAAGCAGATGCCCTTGATGGAGCATCTGCTGGAGCTGCGCACGCGGCTGATCTATGCCGTGGTCGCGATCCTGGTCGGGTTCTTCATCTGCTACCATTTCTCCGAAGCGATCTACCTGTTCCTGGCGCAGCCGCTGGCGGACGCGCTGGCCGCAGCCGGTCAGGCCAGGTCGATGATCTCGACGGCGCTGACCGAGACCTTCTTCACCTACATCAAGATCGGCTTCTGGGGCGGCTTCTGCCTGGCCTTCCCGGTGGTGGCGAGCCAGATCTGGATGTTCGTCGCGCCCGGCCTGTACAGGAACGAGCGCAACGCTTTCCTGCCGTTCCTGCTGTTCAGCCCGGTGATGTTCATCATCGGCGCCGCCTTCGTGTACTATTTCGTGTTCCCGCTGGCCTGGAAGTTCTTCCTGTCCTTCCAGGTGCTGGGCCCGGATGTCGGCAGCGGCATCGAGATCAAGCTCGACGCCAAGGTGTCGGAGTATCTCGACCTGGTGATGCGCCTGCTGCTGGCCTTCGGCATCGCCTTCCAGCTGCCGGTGCTGCTGACGCTGCTGGTCCGCGTCGGCATCCTCAGCGTCGCCACGCTGAAGAGCAAGCGGCGCTATGCCATCGTGATCGTCTTCGTCGTCGCCGCCGTGCTGACCCCGCCGGACGCGATCAGCCAGGTCGCGCTCGCCGTGCCGATGCTGCTGCTCTACGAGGTCGCGATCCTGATCGGCGGCATGATCGAGCGCGACCGCGCCAAGCGCGATGCAGAGGCCGAAGCGGAAGATGCCCGCGACAACGACGGCGGCACCGCGGCCTAGCGTGATGAGTTTAGGTCGGACCGGGGCACCTGTAGCACCAAGGCCATGAATTATTGCCTCTCCCGCTTGCGGGAGAGGTCGGAGACGCGAAGCGGCTGCGGGTGAGGGCTCTTTGTCGAGGCCTGGGCCAGCCCTCACCCGGTCGTCCTGCGGACGCCCGACCTCTCCCGCCAGGCGGGAGAGGCAACGTGAAGACGCTCGACATCCTGCCAGTCCCTTTCCGAATGCACTGGCGGGACCCGATCTCGATTCATTCCGCTCTAGCGGGCCGCGAACTCCGCGACCAGCGGGCCATAGGCCTCCATCGGCGGGACGGTGTCGTAGCTGTGCACGGCCGGCGTCGCCGCCCAGGCCAGCTTTTCGCCGGTGAAAGTCTCGATGAACGGCACCGACCAGGCCGGGTCGTCCAGCATGGTCGACCGGATATTGACGAAATGGTCCAGCCCCTCCGGCCGGGTGAACAGCCAGCTCAGGCAATGCGGGCAGAAATAGTGCCGCGACGGGCCGTGCAGCCCGCCGATCACCGGCTCGCCCTGGGTCACGGCGAAGCCCTCGCTCGGGATCGCCGCGGACAGCGAGAAGGCGCTGCCGGTCATGCGCCGGCAGCCGGTGCAGTGGCAGGCCATGGTCAGCAGCGGCGCGGCGGTGATGCGAAAGCGCACCTGGCCACAGCGGCAGCGTCCTTCCTGCGGCAGGGTCGGTTCGGTCATGGCGTCCTCCTGGTGGTTGGCCCGTTCTGGTTGCCCTGTTCTAGATTGGCGGAGGACGCCGGACCAGATCAGCCCTTCGCCGCCGCCTCCAGCGCGGCGATGTCGAGCTTCACCATCTGCAGCATCGCCTCGGTGACGCGCTTGACCTTGGCCTGGTCGGGGTCGCCCATCAACTCGCCCAGCTGCTTCGGCACGATCTGCCAGGACAGGCCCCAGCGGTCCTTCAGCCAGCCGCATTGCTCGACCCCGCCGCCCTCCTTGAGCGCGTCCCACAGCCGGTCGATCTCGGCCTGGGTGTCGCATGTGACCATGATCGAGAAGGCGTGGTTGAACGGATCCAGCGGCCCGGCTTCGATCGCCTGGTAGCGCTGGTCGCCCAGGGTGAAGCCGGCAAGCCGCACGCTGCCGGCCGGGCCGCTCGGCGTGTCGGCGGGCAGGGGCGAGATCCAATGGATCGCCGAGCCCGGGATCAGCCCGGTGTAGAAGCCGAGCGCGGCCTCCATGTCCTTCTCGAACCAGAGATGCTGGGTGACCTTCATCGCGGTGTTCCTTCCTCGGTCGCGCGGCCTTGCGCAGGGTTGCTCCTGACCCAAGGACGACCGAGGGCATGCGTTCCCGACATCGCCCGCGAATTCGCGTCGCTAGGACGATCGATCAATGGTTTCCAGACTCGTCGGGGCCTAGGATGCCGCCGGGCGGGATTGGGGGCGGAGATGGCCGGGCACGGGCATGTCGGCAAGACGGATGTCGCCGCTCTGGAACGGTTCCTCGCCGACTCCACGACCGCCGCGCCCTCGCAATACGCCTTCGTCCGCCGCGGCAAGGTGATGTGCTTCTACGCCGATTCCAGGGTGGCGCTGGAGGCCGGGGCGCGCTGCTTCCCCGACCGCGAATTCTCCGTCATCGACATCCACGCCCGCAAGGTGGTGCTGCCGCACTGACCAGCCTTTCGCTCGGATTGGCCAAACGAGATTTGGCCAATCTCAGCTCATGCCTCGGTGAAGAAATCCTCGTTTGGATAGGCCATCATTTCCGCCTATCCAGGGTCGGACGGCGGCGCCGTTCCCCACCCGACTCATGGAGACAGGATTGACGATCCCGGTATCGCGCCTTCTGCTCGCGCTCGGCCTGCTCGCCTCCCTGGCCTCCGGCGCCCAGGCCGCCGACGGCCCGCTCGCCCGCATCGTCGACGCGGCGATCCGGCCGGTGATGGCGGAGTACGACGTTCCGGGCATCGCCGTGGCGGTCACGGTCCGCGGCCAACAGTCCTTCTTCAACTATGGCGTCGCCGCGAAGGACGGCGGCGGGACGGTGACGGAGGACACGCTGTTCGAGATCGGCTCGATCAGCAAGACCTTCACCGCGACCGTCGCCGCCACGGCGCAGCTGCAGGGAACCCTGTCCCTCTCCGACAGCGCCAGCAAATACCTGCCGGAGCTGGCCGGCAGCAGCTTCGACCGGATCAGCGTGCTCGACCTCGGCACCTACACCGCGGGCGGCCTGCCGCTGCAGTTCCCGGACGACGTCACCGATCCCGACCGGATGATCGCCTTCTACCGCAACTGGCGCCCGGCCTACGCCCCCGGCACCCAGCGGCTGTACTCGAACCCCAGCATCGGCTTGTTCGGCTATCTCGCCGCGCGCAGCCTGAACCGGCCGTTCGACGAGCTGATGCAGCAGCAGATCTTTCCCGCGCTCGGCCTGGCCAGCACCTATATCCAGGTCCCGCCGGACCGGATGGGCCGCTATGCCTGGGGCATATCCAAGGCGGGCAAGCCGGTCCGGGTGACTCCGGGCCTGCTGGATTCGCAGGCCTATGGCGTCAAGACCACCGCGGCCGACATGATCCGCTTCGTCGAGGCCAACATGGACGGCACAGGGCTGGACGACACGCTGCGCCGCGCCATCGCCGCGACCCATGCCGGCTACTACCGGATCGGCGACATGACCCAGGGCCTGGGCTGGGAAATGGTCGACTGGCCTGTCGATCTCGACCGGCTGCTGGCCGCGAATTCCCCCGAGATGGCCCTGAAGCCCAACCCCGCCACCCGGCTGGACCCGCCGCTGCCGCCGCGGGACGAGGTGCTGATCAACAAGACCGGCTCCACCAACGGCTTCGGCGCCTATGTCGCCTTCGTTCCCGCCCGCGGCATCGGCGTGGTGATCCTGGCGAACCGCAACTATCCGATCGCGGCGCGGGTGCAGGCCGCCTACCGGATCCTGGCGGCTCTGGACGCGGAGGCCGGGTGATGAGCGCTCAATGCGCGCATCGGGTTCGCCTGCAGCGACCCTGCGGGCTGCACTGACGCCGACCGATACAAAGGTCTCGCCGATACCAACGTGCAACTGACAGCATCGCCCCTGACGATGAAATTGAGGTCATCCAACCGCCGAAAGGAGAGGAGAAGACCATGAAGATCCTGATGGTGTTTACGTCCCACGACACGCTCGGCGATACCGGACGCAAAACCGGCTTCTGGCTCGAGGAGGGCGCCGCGCCGTATTTCGTGTTCCGCGGCGCCGGCGTCGCCCTGACCCTCGCCTCGCCCAAGGGAGGGCAGCCGCCGGTGGACCCGAAGAGCGACCTCCCCGAGAACCAGACGCCGGCCATGGCACGGTTCAAGCAGGACCCCCAGGCGCAGAAGGATTTTGCGAACACGGCGAAGCTCGGGGACATGCGCTCCGACACCTTTGACGCGGTATTCTATCCGGGCGGTCACGGCCCGATGTGGGATCTGGCCGACGACCCGGATTCCATCGCCCTGATCGAATCCTTCTACAACTCCGGCAAGCCGGTGGCGGCTGTCTGCCATGCGCCCGGCGTGCTGCATCGCGTGATGTACCAGGGCGCGCCGATCGTGAAAGGCAAGCGCGTCACCGGCTTCGCCAACAGCGAGGAGGAGGAGGTCCAGCTCACCCATGTCGTGCCGTTCCTCGTTGAGGACGAGTTGAGGCGGCTGGGCGGACTCTTCGAGAAGGCCCCGAATTGGCAGAGCTTCGTCATCACCGACGGGCGCCTGATCACCGGGCAGAACCCGGCGTCCTCGACTGCCGGCGCGCAGGCCCTGCTGAAGTTGCTCTCCGGGACCCGGTCGTCGGCGCCCGCCTCCAGCGCTGCCTAGTTCGGAAGCTCCGCCGGCCGGCGGCTGGCCCTGCGCGTCCGGCGGAGCATGGGAACGGGCGTGACCGCGATGTGCTATTGCGTTAATGGGCGATTCTCGTTCATGCTATGTTCTATGAATGAGGCGCAATCCGAACCGATCCGGCCGACCGATCCCGACATGCATTGGACGGGCTGGGCGCTGACCACGCTGCGCGAGGCGGCCGAGATCGACATGCGCTGCAAGCGGCTGACCGAGCGGCAGCAGGAGCGGGCGCATCACGACCCGAAGGCGCCGCCGCCGGCCTTCGGGCTGATCCAGGCGCGGCTGACGCGCTCGGTGCGTCTGACGGTCGCCCTGACCGACCGGATCCGCACCGGCTTCATGACGCGGCGGGACGAGCGCAAGGCCTCCGGCGAGGAGCAGCGCCGCCGGCAGCGCCGCGAGCGCGCGGCGCAAATGGTCGGCGAGGCGACGGCGCAGCCCGAGCGCGGAATCGACGCCGAATGCATGCGGGCGATGGCGTGGGAGTCGCTGGTCGAGGACGAGATGCTCGACGCGCAGCTGGACAC
>NZ_JBFRCU010000146.1:0-9924 GCF_052113205.1 Inquilinus sp. YAF38
CCACCAGCCCATCCCAGCGCCAGCGCCCGCCGGCCCTGGTCACCAGCGCCTGGCCAGGCCGCAGCGCCGACTGCAGCGCCTCGGCCGCCGCCGTGTCGGCGACCACGCCGATATGGGCCAGCCGGCGGGCCAGGGCCGCGGGGGCGGTGACATGGCCGGCCAGGGGCTCGGCCCCGGCCGGCAGTGGCGCGGTGTCGTCATAGCCGGGCAGCTCGGTCCAGTGCAGCGGTGCCGAGCGGTCGGCCGGTACCGAGCCCTCGTCCCCGAGCGCGGCGCCCATCGCCGCCTCCCAGCCGGGCTCGACCTTGAGCTGGTCCAGGATCGGCGCCCGGGTGGCGTCGCCCTTGCCGCTGCCCAGCGCTGCCCGAAGCCCATCGGCCTCGGCCTTCAGCCGGGTGGCGGCACCTTCGGCCGACTGGGCGGTCTCGCGGGCGCCGGAAAAGGCCGAATCGGCGGCCAGGCGCCGGCTCTCCGCCGTCTCGACTGCATCCTGCGCCGCCTCCAGCCGTGCCTCGGCCTCGGCCAGGACCAGGGCGGCGGCCTCGGCACCGTCGGCGCCGGCCAGCTCGGTCTCGAGCTGGGCGATCTGGCGCAGCGCGTCCTCGTGCCGGCGAGCGAGGTCCAGCAGCCGGCCCTCCAGCTCGCGCTGGCGCTTGGCCAGGCTCTGGCGCCGGGCCTCGTCGCCGGCAGCGGCCTCGGTCAGCGCCGTCAGCTTTCCGTCCAGGTCGTCGACGACCCCACGCTGCATGTCGATCGCCTGACGGGCATGGATCTCGGCATCGGCCTCGCCGGCGCTCTGGCGCTCGATCCGCTCGCGCTCCTCCTGCAGCTTGGCCAGGGCCTGGGCCGCGTCGGCGCCCAGGGAGCGCTCGCGCACCAGGTCGCCCGTCACCTGCTCCAGCCGCCGGTTGGTGTCGAGGATCGACTGGCTCAGCCGGCCGGCCTCGGCCTCCAGCGTCTCGCGCTCGACCAGGAGCCGTTGCAGGACCGTGGCTGAATCGCTATCGGCCTTGCGCAAGGCCGGCAGGGCGGCGGCGGCCTCGGCCTGCTCGGTGGTACCGCGCGTGGCCGCGATCATACGCTCGCGCACCACCTGCTCATTGGCGTCATAGGCGCGCCGGGCCTCGGCCAGGGCCGTACCGGCCGCACTCCATTGCAGGTGCAGCAGCGTCGCCTCGACCTGGCGGATCTGCTCCGAGACGGTGCGATAGCGCACCGCCTGCCTGGCCTGCTTGCGCAGGCCGCCCAGCTGGGCGTCGAGCTGCACCAGCACGTCGTCGAGGCGGACCAGGTTCTCGTCGGCCGAGCGCAGCCGCAGCTCGGCCTCGTGCCGCCGGCTGTGCAGGCCGGTGATGCCCGCCGCCTCCTCCAGGATCTGCCGCCGTTCAGCCGGGCGGGCGGAGATCATGGCCGCGATGCGGCCCTGGCTGACCAGGGCAGGCGAGGCGGGGCCGGAGGCGTTGTCCTGGAACAGCAGCTGCACGTCGCGGGCGCGCACCGGCTTGCCGTTGACCCGGTATTCGGAGCCGGTGCCGCGCTCGATCCGCCGGACGATCTCGATGATGTCGGCATGGTCCCAGCCGGGCGCGGTGCGGTCGCTGTTGTCCAGCGTGATCGTCACCTCGGCCAGGTTTCTCGCGGCCCGGCCGGTGGTGCCGCCGAAGATGACGTCGTCCATCTCCTGGCCGCGCATGCGCCGGGCGGAGTTCTCGCCCATCGCCCAGCGCAGCGCCTCGACCAGGTTCGACTTGCCGCAGCCATTCGGCCCAACCACGCCGGTCAGGCCGGGCTCGATGGCCACGTCGGTCGCATCGACGAAGGATTTGAAGCCCGACAGGCGGAGCCGGGCGAAATGCACGGTGGCGCGCTCCGGTCAGTTGGTGGCGATGCCCTTCTCGGCGAGCTTCCGGTCGAAGATCGCCTTGAAGGTGTCGAAGCTGGCCTCGCCCTCGAGCTTCTCGCCCTCGATCACGAAGGTCGGGGTGGCGTTGACCTTGTAGTCGGCCTGCGCCTCCTGGCCCAGCTTGATGATGGCGTCGGCGACGGCGTTGTCGGCCAGGCAGGCGTCAAACTTGTCCTTCGGCAGCCCGGCCATGCCGCCGATCTGCGCCAGGGCGCCGATCGGATCGCCGGCGGTCGCCCAGCTCTGCTGGGTCTGGAACAGCACCTTGGCGATGTTGAAATACTGCTCGCGCGGGGCGCAGCGCGCCATCATCCCGGCCCGCAGGTCCAGCCCGTTCAGCGGAAACTGGCGGAACACGATCTTGACCTTGCCGCTATCGACATAGGCCTTCTCGAGCTGCGGCAGCACGTCGTTGGTGAAGGCGGCGCAGTGCGGGCAGGTGAAGGAGGCGAATTCCAGCATCGTCACCGGCGCATCGGCCTTGCCGAGCACATAGTCGGTGTCGGTGATCTTCGGGTCCCAGGCCTTCCCGGCATCCTGGGCCGAGGCCGATCCGCTCATGAACGTCGCGGCGGCCAGGGCCAGGCCGGCGAGCAGGGTCTTCAGCATCCGATGGTCTCCATGGGTCCGGGCCTCGTGCCCAAGCGTCATCGCGGTGGCGTCCGGGCATAGAGCGCCCGGCCGAAGGCCGCAAGTCGGGATTTCCACTCGGGGTCGTCGACCGATTCGAGCGGCTGCGCCAGCATCGCCTCTTCGGCCGGGGTCAGGGAACGGCGGCGCGGTGTCGCGGGGCGGCGGGCCAGCGGCGCCTGCAGCAGCTTGATCCGGACGATCGCGGCATAGCCGAAATGGCCGTTGATCCGTTCGATCAGCCGGTCCTGGTCGTGCTGCAGCAGGATGGCGTCGGCCGGGTCGACCCGCAGCGCCAGGGTGCCGCCGTCGCGCTTGCCGGCCGGGAAGCTCAGCTTCTCCGGCACCGCCTTGTCGGCCCAGTGATCACCGACCACTGCCGGCCAATCGGCGAACAGGCTGCCGATCGCGCTGCGCCCACCGCCCAGCGCCTTGCGGGCAAGGGCGGGGACCAGGGCGGCCATGGATCTGGGATAGGTCATCGGCGGGGATGCGACTGCATGATCGAATTGCGGGACTCGGGTCCCTATAGTGGCCCAACCCACCCCCGAGCGGCAACGCGAGCCATGCCCGATACAGCCACGTCCGCCGAATTTGCCCCTGCCGACTTCGCCCCGGCGCTGCTGGCCTGGTACGACCGGCACCGCCGCGTCCTGCCGTGGCGCGCCCTGCCGGGCAAACGCGCGGACCCGTACCGGGTCTGGCTCAGCGAGATCATGCTGCAGCAGACCACCGTGGCGGCGGTGAAGGACTATTTCCTCGACTTCACCCGGCGCTGGCCGACCGTGGCCGACCTCGCCGCGGCGCCGGTGGAGGAGGTGCTGGGCGCCTGGGCGGGGCTCGGCTACTACGCCCGGGCCCGGAACATGCATCGCTGCGCCATCCTGGTGGTGGAACGCCATGGCGGAGTGTTCCCGTCCGAGGAGACGGAATTGCGGCAGCTGCCGGGGATCGGCGACTACACCGCGGCGGCGATCGCGGCGATCGCCTTCGACCGGCCGGCCGCGGTGATGGACGGCAATGTCGAGCGGGTGATGGCCCGGATCTTCGCGGTCAAGACGCCGCTGCCGCCGGCAAAGCCGATCCTGAAGACCCATGCCACGGCCCTGACCCCGCGCCGGCGGCCGGGCGACTACGCGCAGGCCGTGATGGATCTCGGCGCCACCATCTGCACGCCGCGCAGCCCGAAATGCATCCTGTGTCCCTGGTCCGCCCCCTGCCGGGCCCGCAAGCGCGGCATCGCCGAGGACCTGCCGGCCAAGCTGGCCAAGGCGCCGAAGCCGATCCGCCGGGCCGTGGCCTTCTGGCTGACCGATGGGCGCGGCCATGTGCTGCTGCGCCGCCGGCCGCCCAAGGGCATGCTGGGCGGCATGATGGAGTTCCCGTCCTCCGCCTGGATCGTGCAGCCGATGCCGGGCCTCGCCGCGGTGCTGGCCGAGGCGCCGGGCGGTACCGGCTGGCGCCTGCTGCCCGGTCTGGTGCGGCACGGCTTCACCCATTTCGACTTCGAGCTGACGGTGGCGGCCGGCCGCCTCAAGGCGCCGGTGGAGGGCGGAATCCTGGTATCGCCGGACCAGCTGGGCGAGGCCGGGCTGCCGACCGCGATGTGGAAGATCGCCCGCCATGCCCTGCGACATCTTGAATGACCGGGCCCGCCGCCTCAAATCAGCCCTAATCACCGGTCCCTATCCGACCTCGTCGGGACGGTGAGGTTGCGCAAGTAACCGGTCCGGGACGGTCAGCGGCCATTGGCGTGCGACTCTGTGGCGCCAGGTTTCGTCTTGATCTTCCGGGCCGCGGTCTTCACCCTGCCGGCGTCCGGCCCCGAGGCCGGGCATATCGAAGGAACCGTGTCCATGTTCATCCAGACCGAGCAGACACCCAACCCGGCCAGCCTGAAGTTCCTGCCGGGCCGCGCGGTGATGGATGCGGGCACCGCCAACTTCCCGTCGGCGGACTCGGCGGCGCGGTCGCCCCTGGCGCAGCGCCTGTTCGAGATCGAGGGCGTCACCGGCGTGTTTCTCGGCACCGATTTCGTGACCGTGAGCAAGGCCGACACCCTCGACTGGTACGTGCTGAAGCCTTCGATCCTGGGCGTGATCATGGAGCATTTCACCGCGGGTCGGCCGGTCATCCTGGCCGAGGCGGCGGCGGAGGGCTCGCAGTCGGCCGAGGAATCCGAGATCGTCGCCCAGATCCGGGAGCTGATCGACACCCGCGTCCGGCCCGCCGTGGCCCAGGACGGGGGCGACATCGTCTTCCAGGGCTACGACCAGGGCGTGGTGTACCTGCACATGCAGGGCTCCTGCTCCGGCTGCCCCAGCTCGACCATGACGCTGAAGGCCGGCATCGAGAACATGCTGCGCCACTACATCCCCGAAGTGACGGAGGTGCGCGCCGTCGCCTGACGGCGGGCTGCGCTCCCCCCCGGCGGCGCCTCTGATTGTAGAGGCGTCCGCGGACCCGGTCGTGCCGATAGGCGGGGCGCCCGGGGTCGCTGGTCCGGGCGCAACCAAGAACGAGGTCCATGCAGTTCCGTGTGTTTCGACCGGCCGCCGCCTTGGCCGGCCTTTTGCTGATCGTGCCCCTTGCCGCCCTGGCTGAGCCGGCGGCCCCCACCGATCAACCCGAGCTTCAGGTCGCCGCCCTGCCGCCGCAAGAGCTGGCGCCGCCGGCCTCGGCCGTGCCTCCGATCGACAAGACCTCGGACCTCGTCCTCAAGGTCGACAGCGCCGGCAAGCTCAGCGAGATCTTCGACAGCGCCGACTACGCCCTGGCCGATGTGCGGGACGGCGAGGCCGATGTGCCGCGGCTGCTGGTCGAGGCGATGCCGGGCGATCTGCGCCGGCTCGATTCGACCGATCTGCGCAAGGATGTGTTCTTCAACGCCCTGCTGCCGCTGGTGCTGCGGGTCAACGAGGATATCCGCTATGACCGCGACCGGCTGCTGGCGCTGCAGGGGCTGCAGCATCTGGGGCTGGCACCCTCGGCGGAATCGCGGGCCTGGCTGGCCGAGCTGAGCGAGCGCTACGAGGTGGCCGACGGCGACATCGACGCGCTGCTGCTGCGGGTCGACGTGGTGCCGCCGTCGCTGGCCCTGGCCCAGGCTGCGGTGGAATCGGGCTGGGGCACCTCCTACAGCGCCCAGCGCCGCAATGCCCTGTTCGGCCAGACCGCGGGATCGGCGACGCGCTATGCCGCCTTCGACCGGCTGATCGACGGCGTCGCCTCCTATATCCGCAACCTCAACACCCATCCGGCCTATGCCGGCTTCCGCGCCCGCCGCGCCGAGCTCCGAGCCGCGCGGCTGGAGCTTGACGGCTATGATCTGGCGTCGACCCTCCTGCGCTATTCGACCCGCGGAACGGCCTATATCCGCGATGTCCGGGCCATGATCCGCGGGAACGATCTCGTCGAGCTCGATTCCGCGCGGCTTGCCGCGGATCGCGGGTTGGGCTTACCTGCCGCGAGCTGAGACTTTCTGCGGCACATGGCCATGGCGCTCGACAAGATCGCACTCGACACGCTGTTCCGGGAGGCGCGCAACCGATGCGCCTTCCTCGACGAGGCGATCCCGGAGGCGACGCTCCGTGCGGTCTACGATCTGATGAAGCGGGGGCCGACCAGCGCCAATTCCTGTCCGGCGCGGATCGTCTTCGTCACCTCGGAGGAGGGCAAGGCGGTGCTGCGGCCATCGGTCGACCCGGAGGTGCTGGGCGCGACGTTGCAGGCGCCGGTGACCGCGATCGTCGCCTATGACTCGGCCTTCCACGAGCATCTGCCGAAGCTGCTGCCGGACGAGCCGGAGATGGCGATCCGCTTCGCCGCCCGGCCCGAGCTGGCGCAGGAGACCGCGCATCGCGACGCGGCGATGCAGGCGGCCTATCTGATCATGGCGGCGCGCGGCCTCGGCCTTGGCTGCTGGCTGGTGGGCGAGTTCGACCGCGGCAAGGTCGATGCCGCCTTCCTCTCGGGCACCCGCTGGCGCTCCAGCCTCCTGGTCGATATCGGCTATGTCGACCGCAGCAAGGAATTCCCCCGCCGCCCGCGCCTGGCCTTCGAGGAAGCCTGCCGGATCGTGTGAGCCCTCAGGGCGGCCACTGGCGGGCGCCGTGCAGGATGCGCAGCAATTCCACGGTGCGGCCGATACGGTGGACGACGATGTAAGGCGTGCCTGCGACCACCAGTTCGCGGGTCTCGGGGACACGGCCTGGGCGCCCGGATCGGGGATGGTCGACCAGCCGTTCGACCCTCCTTTCGATGGTATCCCACATCGCCAACGCCGCAGCCGGATTGCTCTGGGCGATGTGCTCGGCGATGCCGGTGAGATCGGCACGATAGTTGTCGCTGCGATGCAGCCGCATTCCAGCTCAGCTCGGCCGCTTGGCGATGGATCGCAGCAGCTCGGCCCGCTTGGCTTCGGCGATTCGCCGCCACTCTTCCTCCTCGATCAACCGGACCGAGCCGTCGGCGATCCCGTCTAGGGTCTTCTGCACTTCGGCACGGAACCAGCGGTCATGCTCGGCCGCTTCATGGGCGCGCCGCTGCCGTTCCGCTGTATCGGGACGGCTGCGATCGACCGCGCCGGGATCGTGTGCCGTTGCATCGACGTCGAAGCGGGCCACGCCGAGCGTGTCCCGGACATAGGCGGCGGCGGTGTTCAGGTTGCGCCACAGCCGCGGATGCTGCGTTCGTTGTGCTGCGATCACGCGCTCCGTGCTGCCGTAGCGGATGCGGACGGCCCAGCCGCCCGGCTGCCCGAGGATGGTCGCAGCCTGGATAACCTGGCCCTCGGCGAGGCGTTCCGCCGTCTTTCCATCGACGATGTCCGGCAGGACCGCGGTGCTTCCCATGGCTGGTTTGCCTAAGATTAGTTAATCTAGCGTAGAATTATCTAATAAATCTGCAAGGCCGTCCAGCCCTTCGCCGTTCGGAGTGGTGAGCATGGCCGTCGGGCGGTAGATGGTGTGCTCGGCGGGTCGCCGGGAGTCTACGAGCACCATGATAGATCCGAGGACAGCAATGCGCGACAGACCGGCCGCACCCGCACACGGCATGGGAGCCGCCGCATGATCGTGCTCGGCCTCGATGCGGCCGGCGCCGGCTGCGGCGCGGCGGTGCGGCGTGACGGACAAGTGCTGGCGGCGCGGACGGAAGCGATGGCCCAGGGCCATGCCGTACGGCTGATGCCGCTGGTGCTGGAGGTGCTGGCCGAGGCCGGAATCGCGCCCGGGGAGATCGACCTGTTCGGCGTCACCACCGGCCCCGGCTCCTTCACCGGGCTCCGGGTCGGGCTGGCCGCGGTCGGTGGGCTGGCGCTCGGCGCCGGCAGGACCATCGTCGGCATCCCCAGCTTCGACGCCGTGCTGGCCGATCTCGGCCCGGTCGTGGCGGGCACCGTCCTGGTGGCGCTGGACGGGCGGCGGAGCGAGCCCTTCGTACGCCTGTTCGACACCGCCGGAACCCCCTTGGGCGAGCCGTTGTGCCTGCCTGCGGCCGATCTCGTCGCGCTGATCCCGCCCGGTCCCCTGGCCCTGGCGGGTGACGGCGCCCATCTGGTGCTGCCGGCGCTGGCCGGACGGGCGGATGTGCACCACGCCGGCCCCGTCGCGATCGACCCCGCCACCGTGGCCCGGCTGGCCGAGGAGCGTGCGGACCAGGCGCGCGAGGGCCCGCCGCCGCCGCTCTATGTCCGCCCGCCCGACGCGGTGCCGCTGGCGGAGCGGAAGCCGAAGCCGTGACCGCGCTGCACATCGTCCCGGCCGGCCCGGCCGAGTCCGCGGTCCTCTCGGCCCTCTACGAATCCGCCTTCGGCGAGGCCTGGGCGCCGGACCAGCTGGCGCAGCTGCTGGCCGGTCCCGGCGTGTTCGCGTTGATCGGCCTCGACGACGCCGGGGTGCCGGCCGGCTACGCCCTCGGCCGGGTGGCGGCGGACGAGGCGGAGCTGCTGTCGATCGCGCTGCTGCCGGATCACCGCCGCCGGGGCGAGGGGCGCCTGCTGCTCGACGCGCTGATGGAGCGTAGCGCGGCGGCCGGTGCCGCGACGCTGTTCCTCGAGGTGGCGATCGACAATGCGGCGGCGCTGACGCTCTACCGCGCCGCCGGTTTCCGCGAGGCGGGTCGCCGCAAAGGTTACTACAAGGTCGGCACCACGACGGTCGACGCCATCGTCATGAAGCGGGAGCTCGCGCCGGGCTGAGCGGCCTCATTGCCGCACCGGCCGCTCCACCGTGCCAAGAGCCTCGGCCAGGGAACGGCTGGCGCTGCCGCGCGGTCGCGGCTTCTGCTGGCTGTCATGCGGCGCCCAGCCCACCAGGAACAGCACCTCGAAGCTGGCCGGGATGCGGCCGTCCGGCTCGGCGAAGCGTTCGGCGTAGCGGGCGGCGACGGTCGGCCAGAAAGCGCGCGGCGGCGGGGCCGGGTTGCGGTTCAGCCCGGCATTGGTCTCGCCCATGCCGCGCAGGTCGGCGAACAGGCGGAAGGCGTTGTCGTAGCTGACCGTCACCGTCTCGGCATCGGCGACCGGCAGGGCGAAGCCGGCGCGCTGCAGCAGGCCGGCGGCGTCGCGCAGATCGGCGAAGGGCGACAGGCGCGCGCTGGCGCCGCCGATCAGCTCGGTCTCCGCTTCGACCAGGGCGGTGCGCAGTTCGGCCAGCGTGCCGGCGCCCAGCATCGCCGCCAGGAACAGCCCGTCCGGCCGCAGCGCCCGGCGGATCTGCAGCAGCGCGCCCGGCAAGTCGTTGATCCAGTGCAGCGACAGGTTGCTCAGCACCAGGTCCAGGGTGCCCTCGCCGAAGGGCAGCAACTCCTCGTCGCAGGCCAGCGTCGGCCGGCCGTTCGCGGCTGCCAGGCGGGCCAGGGTCGGGGACAGGTCGGCCTGGACCAGTGTGTCGATCCGGTCCGTCCCCGCCAGCGCCCGGGCCACGGCGCCGTCGTGGCAGCCGAGGTCCAGCGCCACCGGGAAGCGGCGGGTGACGTCGAGCAGCCGGTCGGCCAGCATCGCCGCCACGTGCTCGAACAGGAAATTGTGCCCGGCCAGGCCCGGCGCGGCGCGGTCGCGCCGCCGGCGTACCAGCGCCCGGTCGAACACCATCATGTCGTCGGACTGCATCATGGCGCGCACTATAGGGGCAGCGCCTGTGCTCGGCGAGGACTCGACCGTCGCAGCGCCCTCCTGTAGCCCGGGGGGAAGGACGAGCGAGGAGACGGATCATGACCGCATCCGACCAGCCGGTGGCGCTGGTGACGGGATCGACCTCGGGGATCGGCGCCGCGGTGGCCCGGCGGCTGGCCGCCGAAGGCTGGACCGTGGCGCTGCACTCGCGCGCCTCGGTCGCGGCCGGCGAGGCGCTGGCGGCGGCGCTCGGCGGCGGCGCCGGCTACACCGCCGC
>NZ_JBFRCU010000147.1:0-9603 GCF_052113205.1 Inquilinus sp. YAF38
GTGCATCCTCCCAGACCAGGCAGTCCTCGGGGTCGGCGCCCAGCCGCTTCGCCGCGGCCAGGAAGCCGTCCGGCGCCGGCTTGCCGCGGGCGACGTCCTCGGCGGTGACCAGCACCGGCGGCGGGACCAGGCCGGCGGCAGCGAGGCGCTTGGCCGCCAGGGCGCGGGGCGCCGATGTGACGATCGCCCAGCGGTCGGGCGGCAGGGCGCTCAGGAACCGCTGCACCCCGGCGATCGCGACCACGCCGTCGACATCGTCGATCTCGGCCTGGGTCAGCTCGGCGGCCTCGCGCGCCACCTCCGCCTCCGGAATGCCCCAGCGGCGGATGGTCTCGACCGCGCGCACGCCGTGCATGGTCTCGACCACCGCCTCGGCATCGAGCCCGTGCCGTTCGGCCCAGCGGGTCCAGACGCGGACGGCCGAGGCGATGCTGTCGATCAGGGTGCCGTCCATGTCGAACAGGAAGGCGGCGTAGCTGCGGCGCGTCAGCATCGGGTCAGTCTTTCCATGGCGCGGGGTGTCCGGAGGCTTCGCCGCGGATCCAGTCGATGAAGGCGGCGACCGGCGGGGGCGGGGGGGCGGCCCTGGTCACCAGCCAATAGCCGAGGCCGGACGGGGCGAAGGGCGGGCCGCCCAGCGGCTCGACCAGCGCGCCGCTGCGCAGCCGCTCACCGATCAGCGCGTGCCGGCCCATGGCCACGCCCTGGCCGGCCAAAGCCGCCTCCAGCACGATGTTGTAGTCATGCAGCATCAGGGTGCGGGCGCGGGCCAGGTCGAAGCCATGCGCTGCCGACCAGGCCGGCCATTCGATCGGCTCACGGGCGTAGGACAGCAGCAGGGTGTGCTGCAGCAGGTCGGCCGGCCGCGCGATCGGCGGGCCGCGTTCGAGCAGCGCCGGGCTGACCACCGGGGCGATGCGGTCAGGCATCAGCAGCGCCGCCTCGACGTCCGGCCAACTGCCGGTGCCGTAGCGAATCGCCAGGTCGGCTTCGCCGCCCTTCAGATCTGCCAGGGCGTTGGACGGCTCCAGCCGCAGCTCGATCTCCGGATGCGCCACGGCGAAGCGGCCGAGGCGCGGCACCAGCCAATGGGTGGCGAAGGAGGCGAGCAGGCTGACCCGCAGCACCGCCCGTTCCGGCACCCGGACGGCGCGCGTCTCTTCCGCCAGCAGGTCGAAGGCGCGACGCACTCCGTCGAGATAGCGCTCGCCGGCCGGGGTCAGGGCGATGGCGCGGGTCTTGCGCCGGAACAGGGCGGTGCCGAGCTCCCGCTCCAGCCGCTGCACCTGATGGCTGATCGCGCTCGGCGTCACCAGCAACTCCTCGGCGGCGCGGCGGAAGCTCAGATGCCGGCCGGCCGCCTCGAAGGCGCGCAGGGCGGGCAGGGAGGGCAGGCGCCTCACGGCCCGAAGACCGACCAGCCCATGGCTTTCGCGAGCCGCTCCAGCGCCAGGGTGCCGAGCAGCGAGTTGCCGTGCTGATTCAGCCCCGGCGACCAGACCGCGACCGAGGCGCGGCCCGGCACGATCGCCAGGATGCCGCCGCCGACGCCGCTCTTGCCCGGCAGGCCGACGCGGAAGGCGAAGTCGCCCGAGCCGTCGTAGTGGCCGCAGGTCAGCATCAGCGCGTTGATCCGCCGCGCCCGCTCCGGCGACACCACGCGGTTACCGGTCGACAGCCCGCCATCGGCCAGGAAGCGGCCGGCGGTGGCCAACTGCCGGCAGGTCATGGCGATGGCGCATTGATGGACATAGACGCCGAGCGTCAGCTCCACCGGATGAGCCAAGTTGCCGAAGGACTTCATATAGGCGGCCAGCGCCATGTTGCGGTAGGCGGTGCCGGCCTCCGACCGCGCCACTTTCTCGTCGATGGCGATGCCGTCGTCATCGGCCAGCCAGCGGATGAAGCGCAGGATCGACCCGATCGCCTCGCGCGGCTGGTGCCCGGCCAGGACGACGTCGGTCACCACCAGCGCGCCGGCATTGATGAAGGGGTTTCGCGGCACGCCCTGCTCGTGCTCGAGCTGGACGATCGAGTTGAAGGCGTTGCCCGACGGCTCGCGCCCGACCCGCCGGAACAGCGCGTCGCCGACGGCGCCGAGCGCCAGCGTCAGGGTGAAGACCTTGGAGACGCTCTGGATCGAGAATGGCACCTCGGCATCGCCGGCGACATGGACACCGTCATCCAGGGTCGCGACCGCAATGCCGAACTGGCCGGGATCGACCTTGGCCAGCTCCGGGATATAGGTCGCGACCTCGCCGCGCTGCTGCTCCCGCGCCATGGCGTCGGCGATGTCGCCGACGACGTCGCTCAGTTCGGGCATTCCCGGCTCAGCCTTCGCGGTCGATCGTCATGTACAGGGCGGCACCGTCGGGCGTGTCGATCGGCCCGCGGCGCTGGAACCCGGCCTTCTCATAGGCGCGGATCGCGGCGGCGTTGGCCGGGGCCGGGTCGACCTGGATCCGCGCCGTCTCCGGCAGGGCCAGCAGGCGGCGCAGCACCAGCTTGATCAGCCGGGTGCCCATGCCGCGGCCGATCACGTCGGTCTCGCCCAGGAACAGGTCGATGCCGAAGGTTTGGCGCGGCAGCTGGTGCGCCGTCCAGTAGCTGTCGGGATTGGCGTGGTAGACATGCATGTAGCCGATCGGCCGGCTGCCCTCGCAGGCCAGGAACGGCGCGACGTTCGATTCGACCAGATGGGCGGCGATCCGCGCCAGCCCCTCCTCCGGGTCGCCCCACCAGCGCATCACATGCGGCCGCTCCAGCCAGCGGGCGATGATCGGCAGGTCCTCGAGCCGCAGCGCGTTCAGGCCGATCGACGGGTCGACCGCATCGGCGATGCGCTCATCCGCCAGCTTCAGCGCGACCGGGGTAGGCCCTGCCGCGGGGAGGGAATGATCATCGCTCATGCCGCGCCGGGGAGGGCGATGTCTCGCCATGTCGGGAAAGGAACAGACTCATGGACCGCATCGGTGCTGCGAACGGGTCAAGAACCTGTACCTGATCGCGGCGAGCGGTCAAAGAGTCCTGTGGCGGCTCTCATGCGGGCACACTGATGACAGCGTCGTCATCGCGAGGTGCAGAGGCTGCTGACCCCGGTCCGCTCAAATATCGTAGGGCAACTCCTCGTCCCGCTGGTTCAGGAACAGGAGGACGATGCCGGTGAGGGTCAGGAAGATGTGAGCGGCGGGCTGGCCGTTCCATTCATGCGACTGCCACATGGCGAACCATTCGCCGCCGATGACAACGAAGCCGAAGGCGTAGAGCACGAAGCCCATGCCGACCCCGGCCAGCGCCACGGATTTGGCCCGGGCGAAGATTGCGGCCGGTGCGTCCCAGCGCAGTCCCATGCGTAGCGCGCCGGCCCAGCAGACCAGCGCCGTGGCGACCTGCCAGGCGATGATCAGGGCATAGGCCACATGGGCAGCCCCTGGAACGTCGATCGCCCGCCACATCAGGGCGGGCGATCGGAAGGTCGTGTCCATCGCCAGCACGTGCCGGACGAAGGCGAAGTTGGAGCCGTAGTCGGTCAGATTGCCGACCGCGACCAGGGTGAAGAACAGCGCAACGCCGGCTGTGGCCAGGATCTTGAGGACCCTGGCCGTCAGCATCAGTGGGCCATCGCCGGTTCGCGGCCGATATCGGCCATCGGGTGACGTTCGGCCCGCTGCAGGGCCTGGCCCTGGGCGTCGAACAGGTGGCAGGTCTCGGCGTCGAAGCCGATCTGGACCTGGTCGTTGGTCTTGGCCCGGCTGTCGCCTTCGGCCTGCACCGTCAGCATCCCGGCGCCGGTCTTCAGATAGACAAAGGTCTCGCCGCCGAGGCGCTCGACCACCAGCACCTGGCCGGGGATGGTGGCGGCACCGGTGCCCAGCACGTTCATGTGCTCCGGCCGAACACCGAGCGTGACCTTGTCGCCGGCCTTGGCCCGGCCCGGCTGCACCGGCACGGTGACCGAGCCGCCGCCCGGCAGGCCCACCGTCGCGGTGGCGCCGTTCGACGCGGTGACCTCGGTCTCGACGAAGTTCATCTTCGGGCTGCCGATGAAGCCGGCGACGAACAGGTTGTCCGGGTGATGATACAGCTCGAGCGGCGAGCCGACCTGCTCGATCCGGCCGGCGCTCAGCACCACGATCTTGTCGGCCAGCGTCATCGCCTCGACCTGGTCGTGGGTGACGTAGACCATGGTGGCGTTCAGGTCGTTGTGCAGGCGGGCGATCTCGATCCGCATCTGCACGCGCAGCGCCGCGTCGAGGTTCGACAGCGGCTCGTCGAACAGGAACACCTTCGGGTTGCGCACGATGGCGCGGCCGATGGCGACGCGCTGGCGCTGGCCGCCCGACAGCTCCTTCGGCTTGCGCTTCAAGAGGTGCTCGAGCTGCAGGACGCGGGCGGCGTCGCCGACCTTGCGCTCGATCTCGGCCTTGTTGGTCTTGGCGAGCTTCAGGCCGAAGGCCATGTTCTCGTAGACCGTCATATGCGGGTAGAGCGCGTAGCTCTGGAACACCATCGCGATGCCGCGCTCGGCCGGCGGCAGGTCGTTGACCCGCTGGCCGTCGATGGCGAGGTCACCGGCGCTGATGTCCTCGAGGCCGGCGATCAACCGCAGCAGGGTCGACTTGCCGCAGCCCGACGGGCCGACGAAGACGACGAATTCGCGGTCGCGGATGTCGAGATCGACGCCTTTGATGATCTCGAGGTCGCCGAACGACTTACGAATGCCACGGAGCGTTACGCCAGCCATGTTTCCTCCACTGCGCAAACTTTGTCCGCACCATATCCAGCACGGGCGCCTGAGGCCAGCATTTTGGAACCGCGGCTGTCAAATCGTCTGATGTTTGTACGAATCTGATTCGGGGCGCCCGTCCGCGGGCCGTCGCCCCCAGGCCTGGGATCGGCCCGGGATCGGTTGACTCAGGCCCGGCCGGACCCCCCTAATCCGCCCGCCCGACATACCCCGCCATCAGGACCGGCGCCGCATCGTGATCTCCACCACCGAAGCCCGCTCGGCCTTTGCGTTGCCTCTCCCGCTTGCGGGAGAGGTCGGAGACGCGAAGCGGCTCCGGGTGAGGGCTCTTTGTCGAGGCCCGCGCCGGCCCTCACCCGGACGTCCTGGCGGACGTCCGACCTCTCCCGCCATGCGGGAGAGGCAACGCGTTCTCTCCGAGTACCGGTCGTTCTCGTGGGGACGCGCATGAGCAAGCATGCGATCAAGGCCGCGACCGCGCTGGTCGGGCTGGCTGGGCTCTGCGGCATCATCGCGCTCGTCGCCTCGCAGAACGCCGAGGCGGTGCTGCAGCTGCTGCTCAACGCCAGCGGCGGCATCCTGCTGGTGGTCGCCTCCCACTTCCTGGCGATGGGCTGCTCGGCACTGGCGTGGCGCGCCGCGATGCGGCCGCTGTGGTCCGCCGGGCCGGGCATCTTCCTGTGGGCGCGGTTGGTGCGGGAATCGGCCAATGCGGTGCTGCCCGTGGCCCAGGTCGGCGGCAATGTGCTGGGCGCCCGGGTGCTGGCGCTGCACGGCGCCGGCACGGTCCCGGCCGGCGCCGGCATGCTGGTCGATCTGACTCTGGAATTCCTGACCCAGATCCTGTTCTTCGCCATCGGCCTGGCGGTGCTGATCGCGATCGGTGGTGGCGACGCGCTGGGCTGGGCCGCGCTCGGCCTCGGCATCGCGGTGCTGATGGGCGTCGGGTTCGTGCTGGCGCAGCGCTGGGGCATGTTCCGGCTGTTCGAGAACCTGCTGGGCCGGATCGCCCAGCAGTTCGACTGGCCGGCCCTGGGCGGGCTCTCCGGACTGAACGACACGGTGCTGGCGATCTACCGCGACCGCGGCGCCATGGCCCGCGCGGCCGCCTTCCACCTCACGGGCTGGGTGCTCGGCGCCGGCGAGGTCTGGCTGGCGTTGCATGTGCTGGGTGCCGACATAGGCTTCGCGGAAGCCCTGGTGATGGAGAGCATCGGCCAGGCCGTCCGCACCGCCGCCTTCCTGGTGCCGGGCGCACTCGGCATCCAGGACGGCAGCATCCTGGCGCTGGGCGTGATGTTCGGCCTGCCGCCGGAGCTCGCATTGTCGGTGGCGCTGGTCAAGCGCCTGCGCGAGCTGCTGCTGCATGCGCCGGCGCTGCTGATCTGGTACCTCATCGAAGGCCGGCGCCTGCTGCGGACGCCGGATGTCGCACGCGAGCAAGCCTGAATGTCGATCTACACCCAGCCCCACACCTCCTGGACCCACCGCCTGACCCGGATGATGGTGCGGCCCCTGGTCGGCACCCGCGTCACGCCGAACCACCTGACCACCGGGCGCCTGGTCACCGGCCTGGCTGCCTGCGCCGCCTTCGCCGTCGGCGATGCGCAATGGACCCTCTGGGGCGGGGTGATCTGGCTGGTGTCCTGCCTGCTCGACCGCGCGGATGGCGAGCTCGCCCGGCTCGGCAACAGCTCCTCGCCTTTCGGCCATCTCTACGACACGGTCTGCGACCTAGCGGTCAATGCGCTGATGTTCCTGGCGATCGGGATCGGGCTGCGCACCAGTTGGCTGGGCGAAATCGGGCCGCTGCTCGGCATCGTGGCGAGCGCCGGGGTGCTGGCGGCCTCGATCCTGTCGGCCAAGCTGGAAGCCGCCGGGGCGGTCGAGACCAAGGCCTATGTCGGCATCCTCGGCTTCGATTTCGACGACGCACTGTACCTGTTCGCGCCGGCGGCCTGGTTCGGGCTGTTCCCCTACATCCTGATCGGCGCGGCGATCGGCGGGCCGTTCTTCGCCGTCCTCACAGCGGTGCGCCTTCGCGCCGCACGGGCGGAATCGCGGGCAGGATAGAGCGCCTATTGACACTCATTCGCAATCTCATCTACATCCATCGGCGACACACCGGAGCCGCCGACGCATGTATATCTGCATCTGCAATGCCCTGAACGACACTCAGATCCGGTGTGCCGTCGAGTCTGGGGCGAAGACGCCGGGGCAGGTCTATGCCGGGCTCGGCTGCGCTCCGCGCTGCGGCAAATGCGTCACCTCGATCCGCCACATGGTGAACGAGGCGACCCGCGAGCAGGACGACGCGCCGATCCTTCTCGCCGCCGAGTAAGCCGCCTCTATACGCCGCGCCGCGGCGGTGCTAGCCAGCCTCCCGACAGAATTCCGCAAGGGGAGGCCGCGATGGCAGCGACCAGGCGCATCATCATCGACACCGACCCGGGCCAGGACGACGCCATCGCCATCCTGCTGGCGATGGGCTCGCCGGAGCTGGAGATCGCCGGCCTTACCACGGTCGCCGGCAACGTGCCGCTGCACCTGACCACCGCCAATGCGCTGAAGCTGTGCGAGTTGGCCGGGCGCACCGACATCCCGGTGGTCCAGGGGTCGATCCGCCCGCTGGTGCGGCCGCTGGTCACCGCCGAGGCGGTGCACGGCAAGACCGGGCTCGACGGCTCCGGCCTGCCGGACCCGATCACGAAGCCGATCGCCGGCCATGCGGTGGACTGGATCGTCGACACCATCATGACGGCGCCGGAGGGCACCTACACGCTGTGCCCGCTCGGGCCCCTGACCAACATCGCCGCGGCGCTGGTGCGCGAGCCGAAGATCGCGCCCAGGATCCGCGAGATCGTGTTCATGGGCGGCGGCTTCTTCGAGGGCGGCAACACCACCCCGGCAGCCGAGTTCAACATCTATGTCGACCCGCACGCGGCGCATGTGGTGCTGACCAGCGGCATCAAGCTGACCATGGTGCCGCTCGACGTCACCCACAAGGCGCTGACGAGCCGGGCCTGGCTCGACAGGGTGGAGGCGCTGGGCACGCCGGCGGCGACGAGCGTGCATGGCATGCTGAGCTTCTACGAGCGTTTCGACATGGACCGCTACGGCATCGCCGGCGCGCCGCTGCACGACCCCTGCGTCATCGCCTATCTGCTGCGGCCGGAGCTGTTCGGCGGCCGCGACTGCCATGTCGCGGTCGAGCTGGCCGGCGAGCACACGCTGGGCATGACAGTGGTCGACTGGTGGGACGTGGCCGCCAAATGGGGCCATCCGGACGGGAAGCGGAAGAACTGCCGCGTGCTGCGCGACATCGACGCCGACGGCTTCTTCGAGCTGATCTACCAGGCGCTGCAGCGGCTGTGAGCATGGTGGAGGGTGGCGTGACCGAATCCCTCGAAAGCATCTTCACCATCGAGGCGGCGCCGCTGAAGTTCGGCGCCGGCGCGGTCGCGGAGCTGGGCTGGGAGCTGAAGCGCCTCGGTGTCTCCCGGGTGCTGCTCGTCGCCGACCCGGCGCTGCACGAATTCGGCCTGATCGACCGGGTGATCCGCATCATCCAGCGCAGCGATATCGGCGTGACCCGGTTCGAGGGCATCGCGGTCGAGCCGACGCTCGATTCGCTGGAACTCGCCGCCGAGGTCGCGCTTTCGGCGGAGGTCGACGGCTTCGTCGCGCTCGGCGGCGGGTCGACCATCGACACCGCCAAGGTCGCCAACCTGATCAAGCGCCATGGCGGCGCGATCATGGACTATGTCAATGCGCCGATCGGCGGCGGGCGCAAGCCGCCGGGGCCGCTGTTCCCGCTGGTGGCGGTGCCGACCACTTCCGGCTCGGGGTCGGAGGCGACGACCGTCGCCATCCTCGACATTCCCGAGCTCAAGCTGAAGACCGGGATTTCGCACCGGCATATCCGGCCGAGCCTGGCGCTGGTGGACCCCGAGCTGGCGCGCAGCACCCCGGCCGGCGTCACCGCTTCGGCCGGGCTCGACGTGGTTTGCCACGCCATCGAATCCTACATCTCCAAGCCGTTCGATGCGCGGCCGCGCCCGGCCACGCCGGACGACCGGCCGCCCTACCAGGGCAGCAACCCGGTGGCCGACATCTGGTCGCTGCGGGCGATCGAGTTCGGCGGCCGCTTCCTAGCCCGGGCGGTGGCCGACGGCGACGACCTGGAGGCGCGCGGCACGATGATGCTGGGCGCCACCATGGCCGGGATCGGCTTCGGCACCGCCGGGGTGCACATCCCGCACGCCTGCGCCTATCCGATCGCCGGGCTGAAGCACGACTTCCACGCCGAGGGCTACAGCCATGCCTTCGTGCCGCATGGCTATTCGGTGATCGTGACCTCGCCGGCGGCGTTCCGCTTCACCTATGATTCGGCGCCGGAGAAGCACATCCGGGCGGCGGAGCTATTGACCGGACGATCGGTCAGCGATCCCGGCCCCGACAGCCTGCCGCAGGCGCTGACCGGACTGATGCGGCAGGTCGGYGCGCCGAGCGGCATCGCCGCGCTGGGCTATGGCGAGGCCGACATCCCGGCCCTGGTCGAGGGTGCGTTGAAGCAGCAGCGCCTGCTGGTCGGCGCGCCGAAGCCGGTCGGACCCGCCGATCTCGAACGGATCCTGCGGGAGTCGATGGCGAACTGGTGATCCGGCCGTACCTGCGAGCGACGGTTCGCATTGCCTCTCCCGCCTGGCGGGAGAGGTCGACAGCGCGCAGCGCTGGCGGGTGAGGGCTGGCACCGGCCTCGACAAAGAGCCCTCACCCGGACATCCTTCGGATTGTCCAGCGGATGGAGGGGTGACATTTTAGACCGGATGGATGGGTGACAGATTTGGCGAGTT